>DQBD01000124.1:0-639 GCA_003526065.1 Gammaproteobacteria bacterium
TGTTGATGATCTTGATCAGCGGGTTGATGGCCGGCCCGGCGGTGTCCTTGTAGGGGTCGCCCACCGTGTCGCCGGTCACGGCAGCCTTGTGGGTCTCGGACCCCTTGCCGCCGTAGTTGCCCTCCTCGACATACTTCTTGGCGTTGTCCCAGGCGCCGCCGCCGGTACACATGGAAATGGCCACGAACAGCCCGGTCACGATGGTGCCGATCAGCAGGCCGCCCAGCGCCTTGATGCCGGCGCCCGGCCCCATCAGCCAGTTCATGCCGAAACCGACGGCCACCGGCACCAGAATGGGCAGCAGCGACGGCACGATCATCTCCTTGATGGCAGCGCGCGTGAGCATGTCCACCGCCCGGGAGTAGTCCGGTTTGCCGGTGCCTTCCATGATGCCGGGGATTTCCCTGAACTGGCGGCGCACTTCCACCACCACCGAGGCGGCCGCGCGGCCGACCGCTTCCATGGCCATGGCGCCGAACAGGTACGGCACCAGGCCACCGATGAACAGACCGATGATGACCGCCGGGTCGGACAGGCTGAACGCCTGCAGCTTGCCGATGGCAGCCAGGTTGTTGGTGTAGTCGGCAAACAGCACCAGCGCCGCCAGACCGGCCGAGCCGATGGCGTAGCCCTTGGTCA
>DQBD01000124.1:912-5038 GCA_003526065.1 Gammaproteobacteria bacterium
CCTTGGTGGTGTTGCCGACGGCGTCCAGCGCGTCGGTGATGGTGCGCACCCCGCCCGGCAGGCCCGCCATCTCGGCGATGCCGCCGCCGTTGTCGGTGATCGGGCCATACGCGTCCAGTGCCACCACCATACCGGTCATGGACAGCATGGCCGTGGCGGCGATGGCAATGCCGTACAGCCCGCCCAACTCGAAGGCACCCCAGATCGCCACGCACACCGCCAGTACCGGCAATGCGGTCGATTTCATCGACACCGCCAGACCGGCGATCACGTTGGTGCCGTGACCGGTCTGCGAGGCCTCGGCGATTCGCCGGACCGGCGCGTACTCGGTGGCCGTGTAGTACTCGGTGATGACGATCATCGCCGCCGTCAACGCCAGGCCGATCAGCGCGCACAGGTAGTACGGCACGGCCTGCGCGCCGAGCAGGGCGACGGAAATCGGGTAGAACGCCGCGGCCGCGATGACGCCGGACACGATCACGCCGCGGTACAGGGCGTTCATGATCTTGCCGCCCTCACGGGTCTTGACGAAAAACGTCCCGATAACCGAGGCGATGATGGACACCGCGCCCAGCAGCAGCGGATACAACACCGCGTTCATGCCGAGCGCCTGCATGGTCAATCCGGCCAGCAGCATGGTGGCAACCACCGTCACGGCGTAGGTCTCGAACAGGTCGGCCGCCATGCCGGCACAGTCGCCCACGTTGTCGCCCACGTTGTCGGCGATCACCGCCGGGTTGCGCGGGTCATCCTCGGGAATGCCGGCCTCCACCTTGCCCACCAGGTCAGCACCCACGTCCGCGCCCTTGGTGAAGATACCGCCGCCCAGGCGCGCGAAAATCGAGATCAGCGAACCGCCGAAGGCCAGCCCGACCAATGCGTGCAGCGCATGGTTGGCGTCGGTCACCTGCAACATGATCAGGTAGTAACCGGCCACGCCCAGCAGGCCCAGCCCGACCACCAGCATGCCGGTGACCGCGCCACCCCGGAACGCGACCTGCAGCGCCGGGTTCAGACCCATGCTGGCGGCGTGTGCCGTGCGCACGTTGGAGCGCACCGAAACGTTCATGCCGATGTAGCCGGCCAGGCCCGAGAACACCGCACCAACCGCGAAACCGCCTGCGCTGGCCCAGTCCAGCGCCACGCCGAGCACCAGAAACAGCACCACGCCGACCACACCGATGGTGCTGTACTGGCGGTTCAGGTAAGCCTGCGCGCCGGCCTGGATGGCCGCCGCGATCTCCTGCATGCGTTCGTCACCCGCTGGCTGCGCCACGATCCAGCGCACCGCCACCAGACCGTAGACGATTGCCAGCGCACCCGCCGCAATAGCCAACCACAGAGCAAGATCCGTCGACATGAATTCCTCCCGTTGTCGGCCAAGCGACCACGAGCGGCCGCAAGGTTTTCCGATCCGACCTTGTGCCCGACGTGACCGGTAACCGATCACGCGCCTCTTCAAATCGTTATTGACTTATTTAACGTGCGTTAAGCACGTTCGATTATAGCGTGAATGTATCGGCCAACCGCCGGGACAACGGCACTGTTGATAGCCTCACGTAATCCGGCAGGCCGTCGCGGTAGGGGGGCGGCGCCTCGCCGACGATCAACGGCTCCAGGTAACGACGGCAGGCGTCGCTGATGCCGAACCCGTCCGCACTGATGTACTCCGCCGGCAGATGGCGCTCCACATTGGCCAGCGCCTGCAGCGGCGCGCTGACCACCTGCCAGCGATACGGCGCGTCATCCAGGCGCCTGATCACCGGCGCCAGGCCACTGTCACCGGCCAGCGCCATCTGCACCGCGCTACGCCCCAGGGCGTAGGCCTGCGCCAGGTCGGTGGCGCTGACCAGATGACGGGCCGAACGCTGCAGGTAGTCGGCGACCGCCCAATGCGTCTTGAAACCCAGCCGATCACGGATATGCGCCACCACGGCCGGGCCGGCGCCACCCAACTGGCGGTGGCCGAACGCGTCCACCGTGCCGGCATCGGCCAGGAAACGGCCCTGTGCATCACGCACGCCCTCGGACACCACCACCGAACAGTAGCCAAAGCGACTGACCGCCTCGGCCACGCGACCGAGGAAGCGTTCGGCATCGAACGGCACTTCCGGCAACAGGATCAGCAGCGGCGTGTCCGGCGGTGTTCCGAAGGCCAGCCCGCCGGCGGCGGCGATCCAGCCGGCATGACGCCCCATGACCTCGAACACGAACACCTGGGTCGAGGTGGATGCCATGGCCGCCAGGTCCAGCGTCGCCTCGTGTATGGACACCGCCACGTACTTGGCCACCGAGCCGAAACCCGGGCAGCAGTCGGTCACCGGCAGATCGTTGTCCACCGTCTTGGGGATGCCGATCACTTGCAACGGGTAGGCCGCCTGCTGCGCGTACTGCGCCAGCTTCAGGGCGGTATCCATCGAATCGCCGCCGCCGTTATAAAAGAAGTATCCGACGTCATGCGCCTCGAACACCTGCAGCAGACGCCGGTAGTGGCGTTCGTCCTGCGCGGGATCCGGCAATTTGTAGCGGCACGAGCCGAACGCACCGCCGGGCGTGTGCCGCAACGCGGCAACATCGGTGGCCGGCAGCGGCGTGGTGTCGAGCAGGTCTTCGGTCAGTGCGCCGATGATGCCGTTGCGCGCAGCGTACAGGGCCCCGATGGCGGCACGGTTCTGCCGCACCGTCTCGATGACAGCCGCGGCGCTGGCATTGATGACGGCGGTGACACCGCCGGACTGGGCATAGACGGCATTGCGCTTCATCGCGTGAGCTCCCGGTCGGTTGTTGCTGCCATTGTGACCATGTTCGACCGCGACTGTTTGACGGTCCAGCAACGATGCCTTAGGTTTCGCCGTTTCGTTTGGCAGTCACACACGCCAGCAGGGCGTGCCACCTGCCCTCTCACGCTGCCATTGAAGGATTTCCCATTCATGCGAGTCGTCATGCTCGGCGCCCCTGGTTCCGGTAAGGGCACCCAGGCCAAACAGCTGGTGCAAACCTACGGCGTCACCCAGTTGTCCACCGGCGACCTGCTGCGCGCCGCCGTCAAGGCCGGCACGCCCATCGGGCAGCGCGCCAAGGCCGCCATGGACGCCGGCAAGCTGGTGTCGGACGACATCGTGCTGGGCCTGATCGAGGAGCGTGTGGGCGGGCCCGATGGCCTGCACGACTTCATCCTGGACGGCTTCCCGCGCAACCTGGCGCAGGCCGAAGCACTGCAGACGCTGCTCGAACGCCTTCAGCTGCCGCTGCAGGCAGCCATCCTGATCGACGTCAGCGCCGATGAACTCAAGCGGCGCATCGCCGGCCGGCGCACGTGCCGCGACTGCGGCGCCATCTACAACGTCTATACCGCCCCCTCCCAACGTGAGGGCGTGTGCGACCAGTGCGGCGGCGAGACCTACCAGCGCAGCGACGACAACGAAGCCACGGTCGCGCAGCGCCTGGCCACCTACGAAGCCGAAACCGCACCGCTGGTCGACTATTACCGCAGCCGCGACCTGCTGCACAGCATCCCGGGCGAACAGCCAGTGGAAGCGATTTTCTCAGCGCTGCGCGGCATCGCCGACGCTCTGGACTGATGCCACGCCGGTGACCGACCGCAGCTACCCCGGCAGCCGCCTGCGCCGCCTGCGCCGGCACGGCTTCCTGCGTGAACTGGTACGCGAGACGCGCCTGACGGCGGCGGACCTCATCTATCCGGTGTTCGTGCTGGATGGCCAGGGGCGTCACGAGCCGGTGAGCTCCATGCCCGGCGTCGAGCGGCGCAGTATCGACCTGCTGGTCGAGCACGCCCGGGTGGCTGTCGAACTCGGGATTCCGGCACTGGCGCTGTTTCCGGTCATCGAACCGGACCTCAAGTCGCCGGACGCTGCCGAGGCCTGGAATCCCGACGGCCTGGTACCGCGGGCGGTACGCGCACTCAAAGCCGCCCTGCCGCACTTGGGCGTCATCACCGACGTCGCGCTCGATCCCTATACCTCGCACGGTCAGGATGGCCTGCTCGACGCCAGCGGCTACGTCATGAACGACGCCACGGTCTCCGCGCTGGTGCGCCAGGCGATTTGCCAGGCACGCGCCGGCGCCGACGTGGTGGCGCCGTCGGACATGATGGACGGCCGCATCG
>DQBD01000260.1:0-3132 GCA_003526065.1 Gammaproteobacteria bacterium
GCGCAGGGCCGCCAGCGCGGCGCGGATGTCCGGGCGGCGTTCGAGCAGGCTCGCCGGCAGGCTCGGCGGAGTCGGCAAAGGCAGCGCCAGATCGGCAAAGCGGCCGGTCGGCGGAAGATCCTCGATCAGCGTCTGTGGCGTGGCGCCGGTCAGCACCGCCAGGGCGCCTTGTGCGCCGCCCAAGGCATCGCGCAGGGACGCGGCCTGCGCCTTTGCCGCGGCCAGTTGGGCCTGGGCCTGGCGCAGGGTCAGCTCCGAGTCGGCCCCCAGGCGCAGACGGGTGGCTTCCACGCGCACCGTTTCCTGGCGGGTGGCCACCGCGGCGTCGGTGATGCGCAGTTGCTGTTCGGTGGCGCGCAGCGTCAGGTAGGCGCTGACGGTATCCGTGACCACACTCAGGCGCAGTGCCTCGGCGGTGTAGACCGATTCCAGCAGGCGGGCGCGGGCCGCCGTGCTGGCACTGCGCAGGCGCCCGAACAGGTCGACTTCGTAGCCCAGCTGGCCGGAGGCGCTGTAGGTGGTTGTCAGGTTGCCACCGGCGTTGTCGGCGGTGCGTCGGCGCGCCGCCTGCGCCTGCAGGTCCACCGTCGGTCGTTGCTCGGCGCGGGCGCCCGCCAGCAGGGCGCGGGCCTCCTGGACACGGGCGGCGGCCAGTTCGAGATCGAGGTTGTGCGACAGCGCCTGCGCCACCAGACGATCCAGCACCGGGTCGTCGAACTGTCGCCACCAGTCGGCGGCGGGTGGTGGCGAGGTGGCGGGGGCGTTCCAGTGTGCGGGCAGCGCCACCGGGGGTGGCGTCGTGGCGGGAGTCAGCGAGCAACCGGTCAGCACGGCCGCCAGGGCGGCGGCCGTGCCTGTTCGCCTGATGCGCCGCACAGGGATCAGAGCTGCCCCAGCACGCTGTGACGGCGGGCGTAGACGAAGTACAGCACCACGCCCGCCGCCATCCACGCCACGAAGCGCCACAGCGTCACCGCGTCCAGGCTGGCGATCAGCGCGCTGCAGCAGACGATGGCCAGAATCGGCGTCCAGGGCATGAACGGCGTGCGGAAGGGCCGGTGGATGTCCGGCTGCGTGCGGCGCAGGTACAGCACGGCGATCGACACCATGATGAACGCCGCCAGTGTGCCGACGTTGACCAGCGAGGCGACTTCCTGAATCGGCACCAATGCAGCGGCAACGGCGATCAGCAGGCCGGTGGCCAGGATGGTCCGGGCCGGCGTGCGGGTGCGCGGGTGCACGGTGGAGAACGCTTTCGGCAGCAGGCCGTCGCGCGACATGGCGAAGAATACCCGCGTCTGCCCGTACATCATCACCAGCAGCACCGAGGTCAGGCCGGCCACCGCGCCGATGGCGGTGGCGCCGGCGGCGAAGCGTTCGCCGACCTGCGCCAGGGCGAAGGCCATCGGATCGGACACGTTCAGCGTGGTATACGGCGCGATGCCGGTCAGCACCACGGTCACGGCGATGTAGATCAGCGTGCAGACCACCAGGGAGGCGATGATGCCGATCGGCATGTCCCGCTGCGGGTTCTTGGCTTCCTCGGCGGCGGTGGAGACCGCGTCGAAGCCGATGTAGGCAAAGAAGATCAGGCCGGCCCCGGCCATCACGCCCGACAGCCCGAACGGCATGAATGGCTGCCAGTTGGTGGGCTCGGTGTGCGGCACGGCCACGTACACGAACAGGCCGATCACCGCCAGCTTGAGCACCACGATCAGCGCATTGACCAGGCTGGTCTGGCGCACGCCCAGCGCCAGCAGACCGCTGATCAGGAACATGATGGCGAACGCCGGCAGGTTGATCAGGCCGCCCTGACCGGGCGCCTGGGTCAGCGCCACCGGCAGATGGATGCCAACGCCCTCGAGCAGGCGCAGGAAATAGCCCGACCAGCCGATGGCCACGGTGGCACAGGCCAGCGCGTATTCAAGGATCAGGTCCCAGCCGATGATCCAGGCCGGCAGCTCGCCCAGCGTGACGTAGGTGTAGGTGTAGGCGCTGCCCGACAGCGGCACCGTGGAGGCGAACTCCGCGTACACCAGCGCGGCGAAACCGCAGGCCAGCGCCCCCATCACGAACGACAGCGACAGTGCCGGGCCGGCCTTGGTGGCCGCTGCCACACCGGTGAGCACGAAAATGCCGGCGCCGATGATGGCGCCGATGCCCAGCAGCGTCAGGTCCATGCCGGACAAGCTGCGGGCCAGGCCGTGCTCGTCGCCATCTTCCGTCGCCGCCGTGATCGGCTTCGTGCGGGTGAGGGTCTGCATCATCGATGTCGTGCTCCCTGTGGGGTTGGCCTCCTCGGACGGCGCTAAGTGTTAAGGACTTGTCGGCCGAAGGAAAGCGTTATCGGGCGCACGTGTGCCGCGAACCGGCTTCCCTATAATGGCCGGCCCGTTCCTGGTGGTGCCGTTTCATGACCTATTGTGTGGGCGTCAAAGTCGATGCCGGCCTGGTGTTCGCTTCCGATTCGCGTACCAACGCCGGGGTCGATCACGTCAGCACGTACTGCAAGATGCACGTGTTCGAACGACCCGGCGAGCGGGTGTTCGTGGTGCTCAGCGCCGGCAACCTGGCCACCAGCCAGGCGGTGATCAACGCGTTGCGGCGCGAATTCAACGACCCGGCCGGTCCAGGCCTGCGTCAGGCGCACGACGTGTTCGAGGCCGCCGATCACCTGGGCGCGCTCAGCTACCGCCTGCAGCAGGAACACGCCGAGGCGCTGGCCCGCAGCGGTGCCAGCGCCGAGGCCAGTTTCATCATCGGCGGTGAGGTGGCCGGCGCCGGCCAGGAAATCTGCCTGGTCTATCCGCAGGGCAACTACATCAGCGCCACGCCCGAAACGCCGTATCTGCAGATCGGCGAGACCAAGTACGGCAAGCCGATCCTGGACCGCATCATCGCCACCGATACCGCGCTGGACGACGCCGCCCGCTGCGCGCTGGTGTCGCTGGATTCCACCATTCGCGCCAACATTTCGGTGGGGCCACCGCTGGATCTGGTGGTCTGCCGGCTTGGCGATCTCACCGTCAGCCGGCGCCTGACGCTGGCCGGCGATTCGCCGCTGTACCTGGGTATCCAGCAGGGCTGGAACGAGGGGCTGAAGCGCGCCTTCCTGGAACTGCCGCGCTTCGA
>DQBD01000260.1:3382-5048 GCA_003526065.1 Gammaproteobacteria bacterium
GGTGTGTCGACGCCGGCCGGCGCCGGTGCGCAGGCTTCGGCCACGCGAATGGTGGCGCCGTTCCACAGCGCGCGCAGCTGCTCGAGCATTTCGGTGGTTTCGAGCGGGCACGGCGGCCAGTTCACGAACGCGCGCAGGAATCCGGCGCGGTAGGCGTACATGCCGATGTGGCGCTGCCAGCCCGGGTCGGCCTCGGCCAGGTGTTCGGCTTCGGGCATTTCGTCGCGCGGCTGCGGGATCAGGGCCCGGCTGAAGTACATCGCGTAGCCGGCACGGTCGCACACCACTTTCACGGCGTGCGGGCTGGTCAGCTCCGACAGCGTGACGATGCGCTGGCTCAGCGTGGCCATGTCGGCCGCCGGGTGCGCCAGCAGGTCGTTGGCCACCTGCCGGATCAGGGGTGGCGGCAGCAGGGGCTCGTCGCCCTGCACGTTGACCACCACGGCTTCGTCAGGCAGCGACAGCGCCTGTGCCACCTCGGCGATGCGATCGGTGCCGCTGCGGTGGCTGGCGGCGGTCATCATTACCTGGGCGCCGAAGCCCGTGGCCACGCTCTGGATGCGTGCGTCGTCGGTGGCCACCACCACCCGTTCGGCGCCGCTGGCCACGGCGCGTTCGTATACCCATTGCAGCAACGGGCGCCCGCCAAGGTCGGCCAGCGGCTTGCCGGGCAGGCGGCTGGCGGCGTAGCGGGCCGGTATGACGACGGTAAAGCTCATCGGCCTGGGTCGGCGCTACAGTTCGGCGTCGGCCGGGAGCGGCCGCGCATCGTCGACCAGCATCACCGGGATGTCGTCGACGATGGGGAAGGCCAGCCGGTCGACCCGGCAGATCAGCTCGCCGGCCTTGGCGTCATGAACCAGCGGTCCCTTGCACAGCGGGCAGACCAGGATGTCGAGCAGTTTTCTGTCCACGGCCAAGCTTCTCCAGCAGGCGGGCGGCGAAGGCGTCGTCGAGCTGGACGTCGAAATCCAGTGCGAAACAGCGCGCATGGGCGTATGGCCGGCATTTTACGGCATCCTTTCCGGTCATCACGACCGCCAGGTCGTCGCCGAAATCGAGCCGCTGCGGGCCGGCCTCGGCGTGGTCCGGCAGCGGGTGCTCGATCACCTTCAGCCCCAGTCCGCGCAGTTGGTCGAAAAAGCCCCCCGGCGCGGCGATGCCGGCCACGGCGTGCACGCGCTGGCCGGCGAAGGTGGCCGGCTCGAACAGCGCGCCGTTGGTGATGCGCCGCAGGCGGAAGTTGACGAAACGCATGCAGGTCTCGCCCGGTGCGCCCTCGCCCTTGATGACCACGAAATCGGCCTGTGCCAGGCGTCGACGCGGCTCGCGCAGCGGCCCGGCCGGCAGCGGCAGGCCATTGCCAAAGCGCCGCTGGCCATCCACCAGCACGATTTCCAGGTCCCGCTGCAGCCGGTAGTGCTGCAGGCCGTCGTCGCACACCAGCACGTCGGCGCCGTCGGCCAGCGCCCGGCGTCCGGCGCGCACACGCCGGGCATCGACGTACACCGGCGCGCCCGTGCTCTGGGCGATCAGCAGCGGCTCGTCACCGCAGTCGGCGGCGCTGAGCGAGGCGTCCACACCCAGCGGCCGCGGCCCCTTGCCAGCGCCGTAGCCGCGGCTGAGCACGGCCGGCCGGTAGCCGTGCGCGCGCAGCAGTTCCACC
>DQBD01000067.1 GCA_003526065.1 Gammaproteobacteria bacterium
CCGGCCAGCAGCGACCAGCCGGCACGCGGGCCGATGAGCGTGCCGAAGCCGAGCATCATCAGCGACGGGTCGAGGCCGAACGTGAGCTGCTCCAGGCGCGCGGACGGCACCAGCCGCGGCAGCGTCCACCAGTACACGCTGCCGAGCTTGAACACCGCGGCGCCCACCAGGCTGGCCAGCATGGCCCAGAAGCGCAGCAGCGCCTCGCGGCCGTGCTCGAACATGTCGCGCAGGGTCTCGGCGGTGGCGATGCCCACCGGGTAGCGCAGGTGCGGGTTGCCGACCATGGGCGCGCGCAGGAACCACGCCACCCACACGCCCAGAAAGCTGACGCTGAACACCCAGGCGGTCAGCGGCGCCAGGGCCAGCGTGTCGCCGGTGAGCAGCAGATAGGCCGGAATGGGCGCCACCAGGCCGCCGGAGATGATGGACGCCGCGGCCGAGGCCGCCGTCTGGTTGATGTTGCTCTCGTGCAGTTCCCACGGCGGCAGGCGCAGCAGGCGCGCCACCGGCCGCCAGAAGGCGAAGGCGATCAGCAGCGCGGTGATCGACAGGTTGAAGCTCCAGCCGATCTTGAGCCCGGAGTAGATGTTGGTCGGCGTCAGCACGGCGCCGATGGCCATGCCGGTGATCAGCGCGCGGCACGTGAGCTCGCGCGCCGGGGTGCCCGCAGGGTGGGGGACAGCGGCCGGCGGACGGCCGCCGATCACCGGTTCGCCACGATGGCGGCCGTGATGGACAGCGTCATCAGCGCGGCGCCGCAGGCACGCATCACATACTGGCGGCGCGAGAGCCGTTCCATGCCCTCCAGCCCGACGCGGGTGATCAGCCACACCACGCCCACCGCGAACAGCCCGCGGGCGCTCTGCACGATGTTGACCATGGTCGCCACCTTGGCCAGCGCGAACGACAGCATCAGAAACACGCCGCCGAGCAGCTGCACGGCGCCGTACATCAGCAGCCCGCCGGCAAAGCGGCGATTGACCCGGTACCGGCCCTTCAGCGTGCGCGCGGCAAACGGCACCAGCA
Organism: Gammaproteobacteria bacterium; assembly: GCA_003526065.1. Next base: position 1,030 of record DQBD01000067.1, read on the forward strand.
GCAGCGCCGACACCACGAACAGGTAAACCATTACCTCCAGCGTGCCGAAGCCGGCCCGGAACAGCCGCACCAGAAAAATGTCCGTCAGCGCGTAGCAGAAGGTGGTGAACAGCATCAGCGCCAGCGCCCTGGGGTTGCCGTTGAGCCGGCCGTCGCCGAGCAGGAACATGCCCACCATGGCGCCGATGCCGCCGGCGTACACCAGCGGGCCGTAGGTCTCGGCCAGGAACAGCGCCGACAGGCCGGCGATGAAGAAGATCTTGAGGCCAATCAGCGGCACCACGAACGACGCATCGCCAATGCGGATGGCCATCAGCAGCGTCACGTAGCCCAGCGCAAAGCAGCCGCCGGCGCCGAGCACGTCCAGCCACGCGCCGGACGGATCGCTGAACCGGATGAACGGCACCAGCACGCCGCACAGCAGGCCGGTGCTGAACAGGCTGTAGAACGCCACCTGCGCCGGGTGATCCGCCAGCACGTACAGCCGCTTCGAGTACACGGAACTGAAGGCGTGGATGAAGGCGGCGAGCAGCGCCACCAGCACGTAGCTTTGCATGGGTTTTCTTCCTGGGCCGCCGCTGACGCGCCGTCGCCCGGCGCGGGGTGTTTTTTTAAGTTCTTCGGGTGGAACCGGGCGTGGAGGAGTGTAGCCGCCGGGCCGCGGTGGGCGGCGCTACAGCGAAACCCGCCCCGCCAGCAGCAGCACGCCCCACAGCGTGACGGCAATGCCGGTGGCCCGGGCCAGGCGCGGACCGACCGGGAACACCTTTTCGGCCAGCACGTACACGGCAATGCCGGCCACCCAGGCCAGGTTCATCACCCCCACCACGAACAGCAGCAGCATCAGCAGCCAGCAGCAGCCAACGCAGTACAGGCCGTGATGCAGGCCCATCCGGAAGGCGCCGGCGAGACCGTCCCTCCAGTGACCGAACAGAAACCCGATCGGCGACTGGCAGTGCCGCAGGCAGGCGTACTTCAGCGGCGACCACTGGTAGATGCCCGCCGCCACCAGCACCGCCCCGGCGGCGATGCGCGAGTCGAACGCCATGCTGCCGGACAGGTAGGCGAAGTCGTGCAGCAGCCATTGCAGGACGGTGGCCGCCGCGCTGAACGCGCCCCAGCTGACCAGGTAACCGAGCACGAACAGCGACGCCGGCGTCAGCGCCCCACGGTCCTGGCGCTGCGCCGAGGCGCGCAGGAAGATCAGGATGGCCGGGGTGGCGGAGGGCAGCATCATGGCCACCATCATCACCGCCCACATCACGAAGTTGGTCACCACGTCCGCGGCGCTCCAGCGGGCGGCGTGCATCTGCATCATCGCCTCGCCGTCCATGGGCATCGGCATGTCGCCCATGTCCATGGCGGCCATCTGCCCGGCCAGGTGCACCGTATACGCCCACGCCAGCGCCGCCAGCATCAGCACGGCGGTGCCGATCAGCCAGCGCTGACGGCGCAGGGCCGCTTCCAGCATGTCGAAAGGTCCGGTTGATTCAGCGCGCGTTCACGCCTGCGGCGCGCGGGTTACGAAGCCGCCTTGCGGTCGAACCTGTAGGCCGTGGGCTGCACGTTGCCGCTCCAGGAAAACGGCGCGAAGTGGCCGTTGTTGCTGCCGGTGGTGTCGTCCCAGTCGATGCCCGGCACGTGCGCGTGGCTGGCGGTGGCAATGCCCAGCGCCAGCCGGCTGTTCACCGGATGGCCCACGTTGTCGATGTAGAACGGCTCGCCGTTGTTGCGGCGCGACAGAAAGCCCTCCACGCCGATCTCGATCAGCCCCGGTACCTTCACGGTGCGCTTGTTGTCCTCGAGCGTGAACTCGATGGGGCCGGTCTCGATGCCGGCAAAGTTGGCGATCATCGGCTTCATCATGGACAGCGGGCCGCCGGCCTCGCCGCGGACGATGGCCTCCAGCGCCTGGCGCTGCGCCTCGCTGGCCTTGCTGTCGATCACCGCGGCGGCGGTCCAGCCGCCCTCGCTCATCACCAGTGGCGTCTTGATGATGAAGATGAAGCTCAGCCCGTCCAGCGGCACGTCGCCGTAGTGACCGGACTCGATGTTCAGGCACAGCACCGCGATGCAGTGGTCGCCGACCTCCTTGGTGGCCGGCACCGACAGCGCCGTCGAGTTGGTGAAGATGCAGGGGCAGAGGTAAACACAGCTGCAGTTCTCGGCGTACTCGCCAGAAATGGTCCAGTTCAGGTCCGGTGCGCTCATCAGGGTTCTCCACGGGGGGCGGCTGGGTGCTATGAGGGTTGCTATTGGAACAACTGGCCGGGATTTCGGCAAGTGACTGAGCAAATACGGTTAGCCAGGGTGCAGCCGCGTGTTCCGATTTTGTCTGCCTGTATCGGCATTGAGTACACTCAGCCGCTTACAGCCATTGCCTGGTGGCGCGTAACAAATGGATGAACTGGAGCATTAGCTGATGGATTTTATTAACGAGTTGTTGCGCCGCGAGTTTGTGGTGGGTAACTACACGCTGGTTCTGGGCGACATGCTTGCCTCGCCGCTGGTGATAGTCATCGGGTTGATTCTGCTCAGGGTGGCGGCACGCTATCTTCGCAGATACATGGAGAAACGCTCCCTGAACGCTGATCTGGTCCATTTTTTAATCCGCCTGACCTATGTGTTGGGTCTTGCGGTGATCGGGCTGATGGCGCTGGAAGGCGAGTACACGTTCCTGACCCGCTTTGCGTTTATCTCCGGCGCGGTAGCCATTGGTGTTGGTTTTGGCGCGCAGAACATCATCAACAATTTCATCAGCGGCTGGATTCTGATGTGGGAGCGNNTGCTCAGGGTGGCGGCACGCTACCTTCGCAGACATATGGAAAAACGGTCCCTGAACGCTGACCTGGTCCATTTTCTAATCCGCCTGACCTATGTGCTGGGTCTTGCGGTGATCGGGCTGATGGTGCTGGAAATGCTCAATGTGCCGCTAACTGCCTTTGCGTTTATCTCCGGCGCGGTGGCCATTGGTGTTGGTTTTGGCGCGCAGAACATCATCAACAATTTCATCAGCGGCTGGATTCTGATGTGGGAGCGACCGATCAGAATCGGTGATTTTCTGGAGGTGGGTGAGACCCGTGGTCGGGTTGAATCCATCAACGCGCGATCGACCCGCATCCGCCGCGTCGACGGCGTACACCTGCTGATTCCCAACAGCCAGTTGCTCGAAAACACCGTGGTTAACTGGACACTGGTGGATGCCCTGACCCGTGGCGAGGTGATCGTCGGTGTGGCTTATGGGTCGCCGGTGCGCCGGGTGGCGGAAATTTTTCAACAGGCGCTGATCGACCACGACGAAATTCTTGGTGATCCGCCGCCGTTAGTCTTTTTCAATGATTTTGGTGACAACGCGCTGCAGTTTATTGGTTACTTCTGGGTTAACGCCACCAGCGAACGGGATCTGCGCAAAATCCGCAGCGATGTGCGCTTCTCTCTGTATGAACTGCTGGAGGCAGAAGATATTGTGATCGCCTTCCCGCAGCGTGATGTGCATCTCGATGGTGAGATCACCATCCGTCGGCCGCAGGAGCCGGTTGCCGTTGAGTC
>DQBD01000250.1:0-553 GCA_003526065.1 Gammaproteobacteria bacterium
TCGATCCGCGAGCCAAGCTCGATGGTGGTGCTGTAGCGGTATTTCTTTGGTGCCAGGAATGCGACTGCGACAGCGGCGACGATCACCACCAGCAACGCCGCCAGCGCAGCCCGTCGGTGACGCCAGATCACACGCGCTACGTCCACCAGACTGATTTCATCATAGGGGTCGTAAGGCAGCGGCTGCGCCGCAGGGTCGGCGGCCGGTAACTGATTCAACGTTGTCGATCCTTTGGTTCGCTCAGCACGACACTCACCCGCCGTGCGGCAAAACGGCGCCGGGCTGGCCAAGGCAACATGCCAGCCAACAGCGGCCCAACCCGGCCCCTATTCCGCGTGGCATTTTGCCGCATAAACCGATAGCACCGAAGCGCGTGCGCTGAGCTGCTGCCGTGTGGGCGACGCACAGCACGGGCGGATGCACCCAATGCCCGACATACATTGAGGGCCAAGCACATCATGCGGCCGTTCTGCAGGGTACCGGCCAGGACCCGCTGATCACCGGTGACACCGACAAGCAGCCGCCCGGCGTTGCGCCGGGCGGTGAACAGACA
>DQBD01000250.1:868-8718 GCA_003526065.1 Gammaproteobacteria bacterium
GGCAGGACGCCAGGCAGCGCATGCGGCACCACCTCACCCTTGTCGTAGAACGCTTCGAGCACGGGGTGCACCAGCCGCCGCCATACCGGCGGCACGAAGGCGGCAAAGATCATGGTCAGGTAGCCGTACGGCAGACGCGGCGCCTCGTGCCGCACGCGCAGGATCTGGAACGGCCGCCCGGAGTTCTCGTGGTGGTCGGCATGCCGGTCCACCGCCGTGAACAGGAAGTTGCTCAGCATGTAGCTGTCGTCCCACGAGTGGATGGCGCGCGGCGGTTCGTATTCACCGCCGGACAGTTTGCGTCGCGACAGGCCGTAGTGCTCCAGGTAGTCGCCGACCGACAGCAGCAAACGCGGCGCGGCGTACTGCAACGCGAACAGCACCAGCGCCAGCGGGCCGAAATACCAGGTAAGCCCGACCACCCACGCCAATTCGTTCAGCGTGAGCCAGATCATCAGGTTGTACGGTGACAGCCACGACTTGCCGAGCGTCTTCAGGCGCTTCGCCTCGATCTGCCAGGACAGCACCAGCTTGCGGCCGATGTTGCGCGGCATGAACCGCCAGAACGATTCGCCGTAACGCGCCGAACCCGGGTCCTCCGGCGTGGCGACCAGGTTGTGGTGGCCATAATTGTGGTAGACGAGGAAGTTCGCCATGCCGCACAGGCTGAACACCTGCACGCCGATGAACCGGTCCAGGCGACTGGGGTGGTGGCACAGTTCGTGCGCCAGGGTGGCGCCGAACCCCACGCCGACTGCCATCGACAGCGCCAGGCCGATCTGCGCATACAGCGCCATGTCGGTGTTGGTGATCAGGTGATAGCTGAACAGCACCAGGGCGATCTGCACCGGCAGGTACAGCCACAACGTCAAGCGGTAGTAGAGGCTTTTCTCGTAGCGTGCTTCCAGCTGCGGCGGCACGTTGAGGTTGTCCTCCCCGACGAGTCGATCCAACACCGGACCGATGACGAAAATCAACACGATCGTCAGCCAGTGCCAGGCGCCACCACCCAGCCAGTAGCCAACGAACGGTAGCAGGGCCACGGCGCTGACCGGCAGCGCCCCCACCTTGGTCAACGGGCTCAGGCGCGGCTTTTCACCGCTCATAACTGCATCCATCGGTATCTCCTCCGTGAGATGTAGGGTTTCGTCAACGCACGAAACGGTCCATCAACCGCGACAGGCGCGGCGAGTAAGGCGGCATCATCCAGCGGGTGAAGCTGATGCGGCTGGTCTGGCGCAGCACGGCGCGCTCGTTGGAGAACGCCTGAAAGCCATAGAACCCACCGGACTTGCCGATGCCACTGTTGTTGACACCGCCAAACGGCAGGTTCGGATGCAGGCCGTGCAGCATCACGTGATTGATCGTCGTGCCGCCGGCCGAGGTGCCGCGCAGGATGCGCTCCACGTTGGCCTTGATGCGGCTGAACGCGTACAGCGCCAGCGGCTTGGGTTTTTCGTTGATCAGCTCGAGCGCGCGGTTCAGGTCCTGAAAACCCAGCACCGGCAACAACGGCCCGAAGATTTCTTCCTGCATCAGCTTGGCATCGGGCGGCACATCGGTGAGTACGGTCGGCGCAATGAAACACGCGTCCGCATCCGACTGGCCGCCGGTCACCACCCGCGCGCCGCGCGACAGCGCGTCGTCCAGCAGCGCCTGCACACGGGCGTGGTGACGCGTGTTCACGATGCGGGTGAGTTCCGGCAGCTGACCGGCCTCGGCGCCGGCGTGCGCCTTGAACTGGCGATCGAGCGCGCCGAGCAGCGCCTCCCGGCGCGACTCGTGCACCAGCACGTAATCGGGCGCCACGCATACCTGACCGCCGTTCAACAACTTGCCCCACACCAGGCGCTCGGCGGCCGCTTCCACGTCCGCGCTCTCGTCGATGATCACCGGCGACTTGCCACCCAGCTCCAGCGTGACCGACGCCAGATGCTCGGCCGCGGCGCGCATGACCACCTTTCCGATCTCCGGATTGCCGGTATAGAAGATGTGGTCGAACGGCCGGCTCAGCAGCGCCTGCGCCACTTCCGGACCGCCCTCGAACACCGCCACCTCGGCCTCGTCGAACACGTCCGCGACGATGGTGCGGATCACCGCGCCCAGCGCCGGCGTCATCTCGGACGGCTTGATGATGGCGGTGCAACCGGCGGCGACGGCGCTGGCCAGCGGCACGAAGCTCAGGAACACGGGTACGTTCCACGGCGCGATGATCAGCGCCGCCCCCTTGGGTTCGTAGCGGATCTCGCCGCGCGTGCCGAGCATGTTGACCGGCGTCTTCACCCGCTGCGGACGCATCCAGCGCTTCAGCTGCTTCAGTGCCAGGTCGATGGCCTGCGTGACCGGCATGATCTCGCCCAGCAGTGCATCCACGCGCGGCTTGCGCATGTCGCTGTGGGCCGCCGCAAGGATGTCTTCCTTGTGCGCCATCACCGCCGCACGCAGGCGGCGCAGTTTCTCCAGCCGCTGCTCGGCGGTGGTGTCGCGCAGTTCCAGTTTGCGCCGCTGCTGCAGTCCGAACACGCGATCGATTTCCGCGTTCAGGCGCGCCGGGGGCAGCTCGTTGATGGCATTCATTGCCGTCCTCCATGACCGGTGCCAAGGCGCCGACTATAAACTGAATGTGCGTTAAGGCAATTCCCCTGCAATCACAGCCCCTGGTCAAGAATCATGTCCGGCCCGAACACGCCGCAGCACAACTTCGCCGCCGGCGCCAGCGATTACGAACGGCGCATCCGCACCCTGGTACCCGGCTACGACACCCTGCATGCGCTGTCGGCCGCAATGCTGCGCGCGCAGCTGCCCGATACCGCCCGCGTGCTGTGCGTGGGCGCGGGCGCGGGCGAGGAACTGGCCTGTCTTGCGGACGCCGGACGGCACTGGCACCTCGTCGGCAGCGACCCCTCGGCCGACATGCTGGCGCAAGCCCGCCAGCGCGTTCAGCGCGCCGGCATCGCCGACCGCGTGACGCTGATCACGGCCGACGTGGCACAGGTGCCCGAGGCGCCGCCGTTCGATGCCGCCACGCTGCTGCTGGTACTGCATTTCGTCGCCGCCGACGACGCCCGCAGCGCGCTGATACGGGACATCGCCACGCGCCTCAAACCGGGTGCGCCGCTGCTGCTGGCCAGCCTGTGTGACAGCGGCGCCACGCCCACGCTGCTCGAGGCGTGGAAAACGCTTCAGGAACTGTCCGGAATGACGCGTGAGGCGGTCGACGAGCGGATGGCGCCCCGTCTGGCCGAGGCCCGCCCGGTCGGTGACGAAGAACTGGGCACATTGCTGGCGAGCGGCGGGTTCACGCCGCCCCTGCGCTATTTTCAGGGCCTCATGATGGCCGGCTGGATCACCTGGCGGCGGTAATCCCGGGCGAACGCTGTGCGCCGCACTGACCCCGGGCGAAGCTCGCCTCCCGCCCGGGGTGCCGGGGGGCGGACGTCAGCGCGTGCTGTCGAACAGCCGCGTGTCGGCCTCCTGCTCCAACGGCAGCAGCATGGCCAGGCTATCGCGATCCGCCAACCCAGCCATCATGGCGGCATCCACGGCCGCGAACGCGGCCTCGCCGGTCGCACTGTTTACGCCGCAATCGGCTGCCATCTCCAGCGCCAGACGCAGATCCTTGTGGAACAGCTCGTTGCGGAATCGCGGCTCGAGGTCGCGTGCCTTCAAGCGCGGATACATCATTTCCAGCACCACACTGCGGCCGCTGCTGCCCATCAACACCTGATACAGGGCGTCCAGATCCACGCCAGCGCACTGGCCGACCAGCAGCATCTCGATCAGCGCCCGCTGATGCACGCCCACCAGCAGATTGTTGATCAGCTTGGCCACGGCTCCACTGCCGCTGGGCCCCAGATACACCACGGTTTTGCCCATTGCCTCGAGCACCGGCCGCGCGCGGTCGAAGGCCGCCCGCTCCCCGCCCACCATGATGCCCAGCGTGCCCGCCTGGGCACCGGCCGGGCCACCCGACACCGGGGCATCCAGAAACTGCACCCCGCGCTCGCGCGCCGCCGCGTCGATGCGCCTGCACGTGCTCGGCCCCACCGTGCTGTGGTCGATCAACAGACTGCCCGATGTCGCGCCCTCCAGCAGCCCGCCCGGCCCCAGGTACGCCCGCTCGACGTCCTGCGGCATCGGCAGGCAGGTACAGACCACCTCGCAGGCAGCGGCCAGTTGGGCGTAACCGGCCGCCTCACTGGCACCGGCCGCAAGAGCCTGCTCGATCGGCGGCCGACTGCGGCTGACCACGGCCAGGTCCAGACCGGATTTGCGCAAATTGAGCGCCATTGGCAGGCCCATGCTGCCAAGTCCCACGTAACCCACACGCATCTCAGGATTCCTCCTTCAGCACCCCGGCGCCACCTCAGCCCAACCAACGGGCAGCGGCGATCAGCACCCACACGACGCCGGTCAACAGCAACGCCACGAACACCGCGGCCGACCCAAGATCCTTGGCGCGACCGGACAGCTCGTGCCGGTCCAGGCCGACACGATCGACCACCGCCTCCACCGCCGAGTTCAACAGCTCCACGATCAATGTCAAAAGCAGGGTACCGACCAACAACGCCCGCTCCGCCGCCGTGCGCCCCAGCCATAAACCAATCGGTGCCATGACGGCGACAATCACCAGTTCCTGACGGAACGCCTCCTCACCCGTGAAGGCAGCACGCAAGCCCTGCGCCGAATAGCGGGTGGCGCGCCATATCCTCACCCAACCCATTGCTCCTCCGCCAAAAAACAAACGCCCCGAACCAGTCGGGGCGTTTGTCGTCGGGTCACCGGCCCGTGGCGTGCCGGCAGCTGGCCATGATCAGGCCTTCATCTCGAGGTCCATGCCGTAGCCGGTGGCTTCCACGCCGTGGCCCCACACGTCCGCCACGTAGTACTCGGACTGGTGCGTGGACTTGCGCGCGCCCCAACCGTACTCCCACAGCCAGCCCGACGGGTTACCCATGTAGAAGGACCACATCTGGTCGTTGCTGTGCTTGCCGGGCTGGATGGCAACCGGAATGTTGCGCTTGCGCACGACGTCGAAGGTGTACCCGACGTCATCCATCTTCTCCACCTCGATCATCAGGTGGTTGATGCGCTTTTCCATCGGCGCGCCCAGGAACGCGACCGAATGGTCACGCTCGTTACAGTGCATGAACACCGGCGCTGCGATCATATCGGTACCGGGAATCGGCAGGTGGTATTCCACCGACCCGCGCATGCCGAGCACGTCGGCATAGAACCGGTAGGCCTTCTGCACGTCATCCTGGCGCAGGATGCAGTGGCCCACGCCACCGGCGCCGGTCAGAAAACGGCCGTACATGCGCCGTCCGGGGTGGAACGGCAGGAAGGTCTCGACCCGCGGGCCGTGAAAAATCTCGGTCGGATTGCCACCCGGGTCGTTGAACTTGAGCAGGTCCAGCACCATGCGCTCCTTGCGCTCCTCGCCATCAGCCTGCTTCCAGTCCACGCCGGCAGCGTCGAGCTGGCGCTTCATCTCGTCGAATTCGTCCGGCCCGGCGACACGCCAGCCGATGAAGTCCATGTCGTCATCGCCGTGCAGGTTGACGACGATCCGGTGGTGCCAGTCGTCCATGCGCAGATAGAAGCGATCGCCATCGCCTTCGTCCAGCACTTCCATGCCCACCACCTGGCTGGCGAATTCACGCCAGGCATCGCCGTCCTTGACACCAATGCCCAGGTACCCGAATTCAGTCACTTTCGCCATGTTGAACTCCTTAGCTCGGTGGGGAATGCCACGTCTCCAAACAAACGGGCATGAACCGGCATGATAACCAACAAACCTTGTTGACGACGTTGACCCGGGGACGGGCGTGCCCACAAATCGTCACCGCACACCCGAGTGCATTACCATCCGTGCGCTGATCGAAGAGTGCGCCCAATGCACCACCGCAGCAGGAGGAGTTGGTGTCGATACCTGCCATCGAATTGCAACCGGCGCAGCTGCCGCCGTCGTGTGAGGCGCTGCGACGCGAGGTACGTGCCTTCCTGGCCGAGGAACTGACCGCAGGCCGTTTCGCCCCGGCCTGCGACAACTGGCTTGGAGGCTTCGATGCCGACTTCAGCCGCCGCCTGGCGGCGCGCGGCTGGCTGGGCATGACCCTGCCGACCGAGTACGGCGGCCATGGACGCAGTGCGCTCGAACGCTACGTGGTCACCGAGGAACTGCTCGCGGTCGGTGCGCCAGTGGCGGCCCACTGGGTCGGCGACCGACAGACCGGCGCCTCGCTGCTGCGCTACGGCAGCGAGGAACAGAAACGCTACTTTCTGCCACGGCTGGCCAGCGCCGAGGTGTTCTTCGCCATCGGCATGAGCGAGCCCGGCAGCGGCTCGGACCTGGCCTCGGTACGCACCCGTGGCGAGCGCGTTGACGGTGGCTGGCGACTGACCGGCACCAAGCTGTGGACCTCCAACGCCCACCATGCCGACTGGTTTTTCGTGCTGTGTCGCACCGCGCCGCTCGGCGAGGACCGACACGCCGGCCTGTCGCAGTTCATCGTCGACCTCAGGTCGCCGGGCATCACGATCCGCCCGGTACCGATCCTTACCGGCGCCCACCACTTCAACGAAGTGGTGCTGGAAGATGTCTTCGTACCGGATACGCACGTGCTGGGCGAAATTGGCCAGGGCTGGAAGCAGGTCACGTCGGAACTGGCCTTCGAACGCTCGGGACCGGAACGGTTCATGTCCACCTTCCCGTTGCTGGCGGAGTTCCTGCGCGTGCTCGGCAATGCACCTGACCCGCACACCGCCACCGCCGTGGGCGAACTGGCGGCAGAACTGTGGTCGTTACGCCAAATGTCGTTGTCGGTGGCCGCTGCCCTGCAGCGCGGGGAAGCACCGGACGTCGCCGCGGCACTGGTCAAGGACCTGGGCACCCGTTTCGAGAGCGACGTGTTCGAGCGCGTGCGCCTGCTGGCGGATACGGCGCCCTCACTGACCGCGCGCCGGCACCTGGACCGGCTGCTGGCGCAGGCCATCCTGCATTCGCCCGGCTTCACACTGCGCGGTGGCACCAACGAGATCCTGCGCGGCGTCGTGGCACGCGCCCTGGGCCTGAGGTAAGCGCGGTATGAGCGACGACATGCGACAGATGCTGCTCGACACCCTGCTACCCGTGCTGGCCGACCACTGCACCGCCGAGCGCGTGCAGGCGGCCGAAGCCGGCGGCTTCGACGCCGGCCTGTGGCAGGTGCTGGATGAGCTCGGCTACCCACTGGCCGCGGTGCCGGAAGACGCCGGCGGCATCGGCCTTGGCCTGGCAGACCTGTGCGCCCTGCTGCGCCTGTGCGGGCAACACTGCGCACCGGTGCCACTGGCGGAAAGCCAGCTGGCTGCCTGGCTGCTGGCCCGCGCCGGCCTCGACCTGCCCGGCGGCGTGCTGACGCTCGCGGTCACCACGGCACTCCAGACGCTGCAACCAGGCGCCACGGGCCTGCGCCTGACAACGAACCTGTCGCGCGTGGCATCGGCGCGCCATGCCGACGGCCTGGTCCTGCTGGCCGAGCATGCCGGCGCCCGTTACGTAGTCCGGCTGACGACGGACGAACTCGGCATCGAGCCGGGCAACAACCTGGCCGGCGAGGCGCGCGACGACGTGCGCATCGACACCACCGTGCCGCCAGCACGCTACCGGCGCCTGACACAGGGACCGGACGCCGCCGAACTGGAAGCGCGCGCCGCACTGCTGCGCGCCGCACTGATGAGCGGCGCCTTGCAGCGCGTGCTGCAACAGTCGCTCGACTACGCCCGCGAGCGCCGGCAGTTCGGCCGCCCGCTGGCCGCCTTCCAGGCCATTCAGCAACAGCTGGCCATCCTTGCCGCCGAGGTGGTGG
>DQBD01000054.1 GCA_003526065.1 Gammaproteobacteria bacterium
CAGCGCATGTACGACTTCGCCAGGAGCGCCCACCAAAATGACTACAAGGTGATCATCGCCGGGGCCGGCGGCGCCGCCCACCTGCCGGGCATGACCGCCGCCAAGACGCGGTTGCCGGTGCTCGGTGTGCCGGTGCTCTCGCGCACCCTGCAGGGCGTCGATTCGTTGTTGTCGATCGTGCAGATGCCGCGCGGTATTCCGGTCGGCACACTGGCCATCGGCGAGGCCGGCGCGGTCAACGCCGCCCTGCTGGCCGCCGCCATTCTGGCGACCACCGATGCCGGGCTCGCCGCCCGGCTCGACGAATACCGCGACCGCCAGACCGCCACCGTGCTGGCAAGCAACCAGCTGCCGTGATGCTGCTGCCGGGCTCGACCATCGGTGTGCTGGGCGGTGGCCAGCTTGGCCGCATGCTGGCCATGGAGGCGCGGCGCATGGGCTACCGGGTGCGCGCGCTTGACCCCGACCCGGGCGCCTGCGCGGCGCCGTTCGCCGAAGTCACGGTGGCGCCGCTGGACGATGTCGACGCGGCACTCGAGCTGGCCACCCACTGCGACGTGCTGACCATCGAAACCGAGCACGTGCCGGCGGCCGTGCTGGCGCAGATCGAGACCCGACGCGAGGTGCATCCCAACGCCGCCGCCCTGGCCACGGTGCAGGACCGTCTGCGTCAGCGCGAGTTCCTGCGCCGCCACGGTCTGCCGCAGACCGCCTGGGCAGGCGTGGACGATCTGCCGGGTCTGGAACGGGCACTGCAGACGATCGGTCGACCGGCCGTGCTCAAGACCCGCACCGAGGGCTATGACGGCAAGGGGCAGGCACGCATCGGTGCCGGCGACGACCCGGCCGCGGCGCTGGCGGCCATCGGCCACGCGCCGGCGGTGCTGGAAGCCTGGGTGAGCTACGAGCGCGAGATCTCGGTCATCCTTGGCCGCGGTCGCAACGGTGACATTGCCATCTATCCGGTGGCCGAGAACGAACACCGCCACCACGTGCTGCACATCACCCGCGCGCCGGCGCGGATCGCGCCGGCGGTGGCGGCAAGGGCGCGCGAACTCGGCGCGGCGGTGGCCGAGGCGCTGGGGCATGTCGGGGTCATGGCCATCGAGATGTTCCTGCTGCCGGACGGCGAGCTGCTGGTGAACGAGATCGCCCCGCGTACCCACAATTCGGGTCATTACACGCTGGGGGGCTGTGTCACCTCGCAGTTCGAGCAGCACCTGCGCGCCATCTGTGGCCTGCCGCTGGGCGACGTCACGCAGCCGCGCCCGGCGCTGATGCTGAACCTGCTGGGCGATCTGTGGCTGGACGAGGCGCCGCCGCTGGCGCACATCCTGGCTCACCCCGGCGCGCGCCTGCATCTTTACGGCAAGGCGCCACGCGCCGGACGCAAGCTCGGCCACGTGCTGGTGCTCGGCGATGACCTGGACGACGCCCAGGCCTGGGCCGACAGCATCGTGGGCTGAGACCGGTCAGGTCTCGGCCAGCAGATCCCGCAGCGCGGGCAGGACCGCCCGCATGGCGGCCTCGCCGGCGGCGATGGTTTCGGGCGCGCGGTTGAATTCCATGATGCCGACGTGGGTCAGGCGTGGCTGCACCAGGATGTCCGGCGGGTCGCCGGCCAGACGGGTGCGGGTGATCTGGTCCTGCATGATGTTGACCGAGCCGACCAGGACGTCGAAGTAACTGGGTTGGCGATGGTTCTCGCGCAGCAGCTGCGCCAGCAGGGAGCCGGCGCCGCCGCGCAGCAGGGTGCCCAGGTTGCGGCGGTCGCTGTCGCTGATGGGGGGTGCCGGCGGCTGGCGGTGACGCGCCGCGATACCGCCGTTGAGGTTCACCGCCAGTACCAGTTCGGCGCCCAGCGCCCGACACAGCGACACCGGCACCGGGTTCACCAGCCCGCCATCGAGCAGCCACTGGCCGTCCACCGACACCGGCGCCATCAGGCCCGGCAGGGCGGCCGAGGCGCGGATGGCGGTGGCCAGGTCGCCGCTGCGCAGCCACACCTCGCGCCCGCTGCCCAGTTCCGTGGCCACGGCGCCGTAGGCGGTGGCCAGCGTGTCGATGGCGTGGTGGCCGATCAGTTCGCCGAGTGTGCGGGCCAGGCGCTCGCCGGCAATCAGGCCGCCACCGGCCGGGCGCAGGTCCAGCTGGCCGAGCACGCCGCGCCAGGTCAGCGCACGCGCATAGGCCTCGAGTTCGCCCAGGCGGCCGGTCGCGTGGGCGGCGCCGACCACCGCGCCGATCGAGCTGCCACAGACCACGTGCGTTTCGATGCCGGCTTCGGCCAGCACGTTCAGGACGCCGATGTGTGCCCAGCCACGCGCCGCGCCGCTACCGAGCGCGATGCCGATGCGCGGGACAGTCACGGAAGTCGTCGGCAACGAGAGGGGCATGCGGGACACATTGGACCGCCGATGTGACACGGCCACAGCAGGGGCCGGGCGCTGTATTGCAGGGCGACTGCTATGGTACGCGTCCTCAGCCATCGGTCGGGAGGAGGACACGTGCCATTGACCATTGTGCCGGCGCCGGACCTGGTTGGCCTGACGCGGCAGCTGGGTGGATTCGGTGGGCGTCCGGCGTTGCGCTGGTTCGCCGATGCGGGCGAGCAGGCGCTCAGTTTCGGGCAGCTCGGGGAGCGCGTCGAGCAGGCGGCCGGCCACCTGGCGGGCGCCGGCCTGCGCCCGGGCGGGCGGGTGTTGCTGTTGGCGCACAGTGGCTTGCCAT
>DQBD01000165.1:0-607 GCA_003526065.1 Gammaproteobacteria bacterium
CCGACCACGCCGGCATCGCCACGCAGATGGTGGTCGAGCGGCGCCTGGCGGGGCAGGGCACGTCGCGCCACGACCTCGGCCGCGAGGCCTTCCTCGAGCAGGTGTGGCAGTGGAAGGGCGAGTCGGGTGACACCATCACCCGCCAGCTGCGGCGCCTGGGGTCGTCCTGCGACTGGTCGCGCGAGCGGTTCACCATGGACGACGGTCTGTCGCAGGCGGTGACCGAGGTGTTCGTGCGCCTGCACGAGCAGGGCCTGATCTACCGCGGCAAGCGGCTGGTCAACTGGGATCCGGTGCTGCAGACCGCCATCTCGGATCTGGAAGTGGTCAGCGAGGAAGAGCAGGGCCACCTGTGGCACATCCGCTACCCGCTCAGCGACGGCAGCGGTCACCTGACGGTGGCCACCACCCGGCCGGAGACGCTGCTGGGCGACAGCGCGGTGGCCGTGCACCCGGACGACGCCCGCTACCGTGACTTCATCGGCAAGACGGTGAGCCTGCCGCTGTGCGGTCGCGACATCCCGGTCATCGCCGACGCGTATGTCGACCCCGAGTTCGGCACCGGCGCGGTCAAGATCACCCCGGCACACGATTTCAACGACTTCGC
>DQBD01000165.1:937-1440 GCA_003526065.1 Gammaproteobacteria bacterium
GTGATGACGCCGGACGCGCACATCAACGACCAGGCGCCGGCGCCGTACCGTGGTCTGGAGCGCTACGTGGCGCGCAAGCGCATCGTCGCCGACCTGGAGGCGGCCGGTCTGCTGGAATCGGTCAAGGAGCACCGGCTCATGGTGCCGCGCGGCGACCGCTCCGGCGCCGTGCTGGAGCCCTACCTGACCGACCAGTGGTACGTCGACCTGACGCGCGAGACGCAGCCGGACGGCCGCCCCGGCGGCATGGCCGCCATCACCCGGCCGGCGCTCGACGCCGTGCGGTCGGGTCGCATCCGCCTGCTGCCGGACAACTGGGAGAAGACCTACGCCCAGTGGCTGGAGAACATCCAGGACTGGTGCATCAGCCGGCAGATCTGGTGGGGGCACCGCATCCCGGCCTGGTACGACGGCGACGGCAACGCCTACGTCGGTCGCGACGAGGCCGAGGTGCGCCGCGTGCATGGCCTGGGCCCACAGGTGGCGCTGCATCAGGACGAGGA
>DQBD01000165.1:1717-1839 GCA_003526065.1 Gammaproteobacteria bacterium
GTGCTCGACACCTGGTTCAGCTCGGCGCTGTGGCCGTTTTCCACCCTCGGCTGGCCGCAGCCCACGCCGGAGGTGGAGCGCTATTACCCGACCAGTGTGTTGGTGACCGGCTTCGACATCAT
>DQBD01000165.1:2095-2491 GCA_003526065.1 Gammaproteobacteria bacterium
CTTCTTCTGGGTGGCGCGCATGGTCATGATGGGCCTACCGTTCGCCGGCGAGGTGCCGTTCCGGACCGTGTACGTGCACGGCCTGGTGCGTGACCACGAAGGCCAGAAGATGAGCAAGTCCAAGGGCAATGTGCTCGATCCGCTGGACATCATCGACGGCGTGGAACTGGAGGCGCTGGTCGCCAAGCGCACCGCCGGGCTCATGCAGCCACAGATGGCCAGGAGCATCGAGCAGGCCACGCGCAAGCAGTTTCCGCAGGGCATTCCGGCCTACGGCACCGACGCGCTGCGTTTCACCTTTGCCTCCCAGGCCACACTGGGACGGGACATCAAGTTCGACCTGGCACGCTGCGAGGGCTACCGCAACTTCTGCACCAAGCTGTGGAACGCCGCCCG
>DQBD01000165.1:2778-2933 GCA_003526065.1 Gammaproteobacteria bacterium
TTCGTGCTCATGAACACCGACGGTCTGCCGGCGCCGGGCGAGGTCGGGCCGGTCAGCCACGGGCCGGCCGAGCGCTGGATCCGCCGGCGCCTGGCGGACACCATCGCCGCCGTCGACAGCGCCATTGCCGAGTACCGCTTCGACTACGTCGCCAG
>DQBD01000141.1:0-142 GCA_003526065.1 Gammaproteobacteria bacterium
TCGGCCAGTTCGACGATGCCCTGATACCGCCGCCCGCCGCCGCGTGGATCGAGCGTGATCACCAGCCGCCCGTCGCCGAGCAGGCGATGCCAGTCACTGCCCAGCAGCGGCTCGCCCCAACGCGCAAGCGCCCGCACCGTGT
>DQBD01000141.1:475-643 GCA_003526065.1 Gammaproteobacteria bacterium
CGGGCCATCGCCACGCAGCTCGACGATCACCTGGCCCTCACTCTTGAGGTTGGCACCCAGCAGCGCCGTCCCGGCCAGCACCTGGCCGAGCAGATCGCGCACCGCGGTCGGATAAATGTGCCGCGATTGCACGTCCTCCCAGCTGCGCTCGAGCTGCACGAGCAGCCC
>DQBD01000141.1:870-2665 GCA_003526065.1 Gammaproteobacteria bacterium
GCTGCACGAGCAGCCCCCGCGCCGGTGCCTGGGTAAACGTGAACCGGTGCAGGGTATCGCTGGACATGCTCAAAAACTGTTGTGAACAACCCGCCGCGCCGCGTCCGGGCACGTCGGGTGAAGGCAGAAGGGCCGACCAGTATAGCCGCCTACCGCACCGCGATCGCTGGCGGTGTGCCGGCGCCCTGTCCGCCCCCACGGCCGCCCATCACAGCGCCGACGTGCAGTGCGGACACCGCGTGGCGGCGAGCGGAATGCTGGTGCAGCAGTGCGGGCAGTCCTTGGTGGTCGGCGCTGCCGGCTCCTCGGCCCGCTTCATTCGGTTCAGGTTGCGGATCAACACGAACACGGCCAGCGCCACGATGACGAAGCTGACCACCGTGTTGATGAACAGGCCGTAGTTGAGTGTTACCGCGCCGGCCTCCTGTGCCGCCGCCAGTGTTGCGTAGGGGCCCGCCACATTACCCTCGCTGAGCACCACGAACAGCTCGGCAAAATCGACGTTGCCGAGCAGCATGCCGACCGGCGGCATCAGCAGATCGGACACCAATGACTTGACGACGGCGCCAAACGCCGCGCCGATGATGATGCCCACCGCCATGTCGACGACATTGCCGCGCATGGCGAACTCGCGAAACTCCTTCAGCATGTGCTCACCCTCCCTCGCCCTGACCGGGTTGACGGCACGGCGGTGCATCGCCGGCCGTACACTGGACGCTACTTCAGTTGTTCCGCGCGGGCAAACAAAAAACGCACTCCATGGGTCGCGCCCAGGCCGACTGCCTTGCCTTGGTGCAACAAAATTCGCGATCGCACCAATACGGTGCGCACTCACGCCATTAGCCTTCGTTTATGGGGGCGAATCCAGCCTGATTGCATGGCACGGGGTTTGCAAATAGAATTCGCGGCCCTTTGTGTTCCGGATGGCTTTTCCGTGGAGCAAAGGAACTGTAAATCAGGCAATTGCGAATGCAATCGGAGATAAATTCATGATGAAGAATGCCATCCTGACCTCGTTGGCAGCGGCTGGACTGCTTGCCGCAGGCGCCGTCAGCGCCGAAATCAGCGGCAACGTGGGCCTTACCAGCGACTACGTGTTCCGCGGCATCAGCCAGACCGATGAGAAGCCGGCCATCCAGGGCGGTTTCGACTATTCCCACGACAGCGGCGTTTATGCCGGCGTGTGGGCCTCCAACGTGGACTTCGAAGACGGTGACGAGGCCGAGATCGAAATCGATCTGTACGGCGGCCTGACCGGCGAAGTCGGTGACCTGGGCTGGCAGTTCGGCGCCATCTACTACAACTACCCGGGCGTGGCGGACAGCGCCAACCTGAAGTACGACTACTGGGAAGTCGGCCCGACCCTGAGCTACCCGCTGGGTCCGGTCAGCGCCAGCCTGATGGTGCTGTGGAGCCCGAACTTCTTCGGCGAGACCGGCAAGGGTCTGTACACCGAAGTGGGTCTGTCGGCGCCGGTCGGCCAGTTCGAGATCGGCGGCACCTTCGGCCACCAGGACATCGAGCGCAATGCCAAGTGGGGCACCCCGGACTACAACAACTGGAGCCTGTACGTGGCCACCAGCCTGGCCGGCGTGGACCTGAAGCTGGCCTACACCGACACCGAGCTGAGCAACAACGAATGCTTCGGTGGTTCCGAGTGGTGTGAAGGCCGCGCCGTGTTCAGCATCGGCAAGAGCCTGTAAGTCGGATCAGACCGACGACAAAAAGGGGGGGGGGGGCCGCCCGGGCCGCCCCCCCCCCCCCCTTTTTTCCGGGGCAACCCCCAGTGGGGTGT
>DQBD01000162.1:0-4814 GCA_003526065.1 Gammaproteobacteria bacterium
GCCCTGCGTGGCGAGGAAAGCCGTCAGGTGCTCTACCTGATGGGGCCGGTCGGTGCCGGCAAGAGCTCGCTGGTGGTCAAGTTGCAGCGGGCGCTGGAGGAGGCGGAGCCGGTGTACGCCATCGACGGCTGCCCGATCGCCGAAGAACCGCTGCACCTGGTGCCGGTGCACCTGCGTCGCAGCTTCTCGGATGTGCTGGGGGTGTCGATCGAGGGTGAGCTGTGCCCGCTGTGCCGGCACCGCCTGGACACCGAATTCAACGGCCGCTACGAGGATGTGCCGGTGGTGCGGGTGGCATTCTCCCGGCACCGCCGTCAGGGCATCGGCGTGGTGCCGCCGGTCGATCCAAACAACCAGGACACATCGGTCCTGATCGGCTCGGTGGATATCTCCAAGCTCGACCGTTTCTCGGAGTCCGACCCGCGGGCACTGGATCTGTCAGGCGCCTTCAACGTCGGCAATCGCGGCATCGTCGAGTTCATCGAGGTGTTCAAGAACGAGCCCGAATACCTGCACACCATGATCACCGCCACGCAGGAGAAGTTCGTGCCGGCACCCGGCCGCCACGGCACCGTCTACGTGGACTGCGCCATCATCGCCCACTCCAACGAGGCCGAATGGCAGAAATTCAAGGCCGATCACACCAACGAAGCGATCATGGACCGCATCGTGGTGGTCAAGGTGCCGTACAACCTGCGCCTGACCGAGGAGATCAAGATCTACGAGAAGATGCTGCGCGAGTCGCAGTTCCGCGCCCACATCGCGCCGCACACGCTCGAGATCGCCAGCATGTTCGCCATCCTGTCGCGCCTGGAGCCGAGCGCCAAGTGTGACCTGATGACCAAGCTGCGCCTGTACGACGGCGAGGAGGTGGTCAAGAAGGGCACCACGCTGAAGCTGTCAGCCCGCTCGCTGCAGGAAGAGACACAGCGCGAGGGCCTGTTCGGCATCTCCACCCGCTTCATCATGAAGGCGCTCGACAACGCGCTGGCCGACAACCCGGACATCGGCATCAACCCCATCAGCGTGCGCGAGGCGCTGGTCGACATGGTCAAGCGCGCCGACCTGGCCGAGGACACCAAGAAGCTGTACCTGGAGTTTCTGCAGGACACGCTGCACAAGGCCTACCTCGACATCCTGGAAAAGGAGGTCACGCGCGCGTTCGTGTACTCGTTCGAGCAGCAGGCCGAGGATCTGTTCCAGAACTACCTGGATCATGCCGAGGCCTACGTGAACAAGTCCAAGGTCAAGGATCGCAACACCGGCGAGGAGTTGCGTCCGGATGAAAGCTTCCTGAAATCGGTGGAGGAGCAGATCGGTATCGTCGGCTCCGCCGCCGAGGGTTTCCGCCAGGAAGTGATGTCCTATCTGTGGGCCGCCACGCGGCGCGGCGAGAAGGTGGATTACCGCGCCTACGAGCCGCTGCGCGATGCGCTGGAGAAAAAGCTGCTGCACTCGGTGCGCGACATGAGCCGCATCGTCACCAAGTCACGTACCCGCGACGAGGACCAGAAGGACAAGTACGACACCCTGGTCGAGCGCATGATCGAACTTGGTTATACCGAGCACTCGGCCGAGGTGGTGCTCAAGTACGCCGCCAACAATCTGTGGAAGGACTGAGGTGCTCGATCGCAGCACACCGGGAGGCCGGCGCGTGCGCCGGTCACCCGCCACCGACCACCAGGAGGGATAGCCATGCTGCATTCCCAGTTTCGGCCATTTTCTGGCGACTCGCTGCGCTCGGATCGCAGCGCGGGCGATCGGGCCCGCCACCGGCACAAGGTGCGCCAGGCGATACGCGAGAACATCGGCGACATCGTGGCCGAGGAAGCGATCATCGGCCGTTCCGGTGACCGCATGGTGAAGGTGCCGATCCGTGGCATCCGCGAGTACCGTTTCGTCTACGGCAAGAACCAGCCGGGCGTCGGCACCGGCGAGGGCGACACCGAAGTCGGCCAGAGCGTCGGGCAGGGGGATCAGTCCGGCGCCGGCAAGGGACAGGGCGGCAACGAGCCCGGGCAGGATTACTACGAGACCGAGATCAGCCTCGAAGAGCTGATCGACATCATGTTCGAGGACCTGCAGCTGCCGGACCTGGAACGCAAGAAACTTCGCCAGGTGCCATCCGAGCATGCCCTGCACAGAAAGGGCTTTCGGCGCGCCGGCATCCGTGTGCACCTGGACAAGAAGCGTACGGCGCTGCAGCGCATCCGGCGCCAGATTGCCCAGGGCCAGGGCGATGCCAGCGATTCGGAGCAACGCTTCCCGTTTCGCCGCGAAGACATGATCTATCGCCGACTGATGCCGGACACCCGGCCGCAGTCGAATGCGGTGGTGATCTGCATGATGGACACCTCGGGGTCCATGGACACCACCAAGAAATACCTGGCGCGCTCGTTCTTCTTTCTGCTGTACCAGTTCGTGCGCAGCCGCTACGCGGAGGTCGAGCTGGTGTTCATCGCCCACCACGCGGCCGCCGCCGAGGTCACCGAGGAAGAGTTCTTCCACAAGGGTGAGTCCGGCGGCACGGTGATCTCGTCGGCGTATCAGAAGTGCCTGGAAGTGATCAACGAGCGTTATCACCCGAGCCTGTGGAACATCTATGCCTTCCACTGTTCGGACGGTGACAACTTTCCCGGAGACAACGACCGCACCGTGCAGGCGGCAGAGGCCATCTGCGAGGTGGCCAACCTGTTCGGTTACGGTGAGATCAAGCCTCCCGGGCGGGGCATTTTCGAAAGTTCGATGCTCGAAACCTTCGCCCGCATCGACTCGGACTGCTTCCATGCACTCACGATTCACGCCAAGGACGACATCTGGCCGGGCCTGAAGGCCTTCCTGAAAAAGGACCGTGCCGCACAGGCAACGGAGGCCGAGCATGCGTAGTTGGGATGTCGACGACCTGATGCTCTGGGACGAGCGCATCCGCGAGAAGGCGGCGCAGTTCGGCCTGGACTGCTTCCCGCAGGTGTTCGAGATCTGCGATGAGGACCAGATGCTCGGCTACATGGCCTATCACGGCATGCCCGCGCATTACCCGCACTGGTCCTACGGCAAGTCGTTCGAGAAGCTCAAGACCACCTACGACTACGGCGTCAGCGGCCTGCCGTACGAGATGGTCATCAACTCCGACGCCTCGGTGGCGTACCTGATGCGCAACAACTCGCTGTGCCTGCAGGTGCTGACCATTGCCCACGTTTACGGTCACAACGACTTTTTCAAGAACAACTTCACCTTCCGCCACACCCACCCGGAACTGACGGTCGCCAATTTCAAGTCGCGCGCCGACCGCGTGCGGCGTTACATCGAGGACCCGGCCATCGGCATCGACAAGGTGGAGGCGCTGCTGGACGCCGCCCACGCGCTGTCCTTCAACTGCCGGCGAAACCTGGGCGTGCGCAAGCTCGGCGAGGCGGAACAGCGCGCCCGGGCCATCGACGCCGCCGTCCCCCGGCACGACCCGTACCCGGATATCCACCGCGCACCCCAGTTGCCGGAGCCGGACCTGCGCCGGGTGCCGCTGGAACCGGAAGAGGACATCCTGCTGTTCATTCGCGATCACAACCCGTATCTGGCCAGTTGGGAGCAGGACCTGCTGACCATCGTTCACGAGGAGGCGCAGTACTTCATCCCGCAGATCGAGACCAAGATCATGAACGAGGGCTGGGCCAGTTTCTGGCACCACCGCATCGTGACGAGCCTGGATCTGCCCACCGACCTGCAGATGGAGTTCATGGTTCACCACGCGCAGGTGGTGCGCCCGCACCCGGGCGGCATCAACCCGTATTACCTCGGTTTCAAGCTGTGGCACGACATTCTGCGCCGCTGCGAGAACCCGACACCCGAGGAGCGCGAGCGCTACGGCGGGCCCTGTGACGGCATGGCCCTGCTGTTTCGCATTCGCGAGGCGGACCGCGATGCCTCGTTCCTGCGTCAGTTCCTGACCGGTCGACTGATGCGCGAGATGGACATGTACGAGTTCGCGCCGGAGGACGACGAATACGTGGTGCAGCGCGTCGCCGACGAGGACGACTGGCAGCACATCCGCGACACCCTCATCGGCAGTGTCGGCATGGCGGCGTTCCCGGTCATCCGCATCGACGATGCGGACTACGACGGCGCGCGCAAGCTGCACCTGACGCATGCCTACGACGGCCGCGAGCTGGAACTGGGCCAGGCCGAGAAGACACTCGGCTACCTGCATCAGCTGTGGGGTCGCGGCGTGGTGCTGGACACCGTGCTGCACGACGAGCCGGTGCATCTGGTGTACGACCGCGACGGCTTCCGGCCGGAGCGCGCGGCCTAGGCGATGTAACTCAGCCCTCGATCAGCTCCCGCCAGGCGGCACTGATCGCCGCCTGCTGCGGCGCTACCCGTTGTGGCTCCACCACACTGCCGGCACCGTCCAGGGTCTGGCGGCGTTCCAGTGCGCACAGCGCCACGAACGCCTCGGCCAGGGCGGCTGCGGTGTCCGTCGCCAGCAGCCCGCGTTCACCGGCCAGGCGCAGGATGTCCGCGGTGTCGCGCGGTTCGGTCAGGCCCGGCTCGGCATGCGCGTGGGCCAGCACCAGGTACTGCGCGATGAACTCGACGTCCACGCGTCCGCCCGGACTCAGTTTCAGGTCGAAGCCGTGCGCCGGCAGGCCCTTGCCCTCCCGTATGCGCTGGCGCATGTCGGCGACGTCCTTGCGCAGGCGGTCCGCATCGCGCGGCAGGCACAGCACCTGGCGGCGCACCGCCTCGAAACGCTGCGCCAACCCCTCATCGCCGGCCACCGGCCGCGCCCGTACCAGCGCCTGGTGCTCCCAGGTCCA
>DQBD01000162.1:5001-5242 GCA_003526065.1 Gammaproteobacteria bacterium
CCTGGTGCTCCCAGGTCCAGGCCTCCTCGCGCTGGTAGGTCTCAAAGCCCGACAGGCTGGTCACCAGGGGCCCCGCATTGCCGGACGGCCGCAGGCGCACATCGATCTCATACAGCCGCCCGGCGGGGGTGAGGGTGGTCAGCACGTGCGTCAGCCGCTGTACCACGCGGGCAAACCACGTTTCGTTGGCCAGGGGGGCCGGGCCGTCGGTCTCGCCGCCGCTGCCGTCGTGCAGGAACAC
>DQBD01000132.1:0-1269 GCA_003526065.1 Gammaproteobacteria bacterium
ATTTTTGACACAAAGAAACGTTTCTCACAAAAAAGATGATTGGGTTCACAGCCCGCCATTATCCGCGCGCGCGCTCAACAGCATTTACCACCGGTGTCGCCCGCAGGGCTGCGATGATATTGGTCAGGTGTTTGACATCGACAACGTCGATATCAATCAGCATTTCGAAGAAGTCCGTCGTGCGATTGGTAAAGCGAAGATTGGTAATGTTGCCATGGTTCTTGGCAATCACACTGGTAATCGAACTGAGCGCCCCCTGCTCGTGTCCGACCGTAAGCCCCAGACGTCCGATGAAATGTTCGGGTTCACCGTCATTGTCCCAACCAACATCGAGCCAGCGTTCCGGCTGCTCGGTAAATGTTTCAAGCGTATCGCAATCAATCGTATGGATTGTCACGCCCTTGCCGGTAGTAACAATCCCGACAATGCGGTCACCGGGCAATCAAGTCGGCGGCCCGCTGGATCAGCGCCCACGGGGGCGGCCGGGGTGCCGCGCGCGAGCTGTGCGACCTCATCGTGGACGCACGCGAGGGAAAAGCGCCGGATGCTCCCGCCTGAGGCAGGGCGCCCCAGCGGGCGAATCCGTCGCGCCTCTCCCGGCTGCTAAACTCACCGTCGCGGTACATCTGCCCGCCACTGCCTACCAAAATGCCCATGCCACGTTCTGCCTTTCGCCGTCTTTTCGGCGTTGCACTGCTCTGTATTGCGCCAACGACCATCGCGCTCGAGTCGGACCGCAAGCAGCCCATCTATATCGATGCCGATCGGGTCGAACTCGACGAAGCCAAGGGCCTGAACACCTACAGCGGCTCGGTGGTGGTGGTGCAGGGCACCATGCAGATCAATGCCGACCGGCTGGTCATACACACCGCCGATCGCAAGCCGACACGCTACGTCGCCACCGGCACCCCCGCGCGGTACAAGCAGCAGCCCAACCCCGACGAAGGCGACGTGGTGGGCACCGGCAACACCATCGAGTACCGAGTGTCCGAAAAGAAGCTTTACCTGCGTGGCGACGCGCACATCACCCGGCAGGGCGACGTGTTCCAGGGTGACCGGCTGGTTTATGACACTGCCCGTGACCTGGTCAGCGGCAGCGGTGGCCAGGGTGGGCGTATCCGCATGATCATCCAGCCGCAAGACAGCGAGCAATGAGCCGGCTGGCCGCGCACGCGCTGCGCAAGACCTTTCGCGGCCGTCCGGCAGTGGCCAACGTGTCGCTGGACGTCGAGCCCGGCGAGATCGTTGGCCTGCTCGGCCCCAACGGCG
>DQBD01000132.1:1498-9271 GCA_003526065.1 Gammaproteobacteria bacterium
CAACGGCGCCGGCAAAACCACCTGCTTTTACATGATCGTTGGCTTGATCGCGCCGGACAGCGGCCAGGTGACCATCGACGACGCCGATATCACCCAGGCCGGCATGCCGCAGCGCGCCCGCATGGGACTCGGCTACCTGCCCCAGGAAGCGTCGGTGTTTCGCAAGCTGTCCGTCGAGGACAACCTGCGTGCCATTCTGGAAACGCGTCGCGACCTGTCCACGGAAGCGCGCGAACAGCGCCTGGAACTGCTGCTGAACGATCTGCATATCGGTCACATCCGCACCAGCCCCGGGGCCGCCCTGTCCGGCGGCGAACGGCGCCGGGTCGAGATCGCCCGAGCCCTGGTCATCGAGCCGCGCTTCATGCTGCTCGACGAACCGTTCGCCGGGGTCGACCCGATTACCGTCATCGACATCCAGCGCATCATCCGCGAGTTGGCCACGCGCAACATCGGCATCCTCATCACCGATCACAACGTGCGCGAGACCCTGGGCATCTGTCACCGTGCCTACATCGTCAACGAGGGCGAGGTTCTGGCCGCGGGACCACCGGAATCCATCCTCGCCGACGACCGGGTACGCGCCGTGTACCTGGGCGACGCATTCCGCCTCTAGCCACCACGCCACCCCCCCTGCAGGGGCGCCGATACCCCTCAATCGCCACCGAAGACGCCACCGAAAACCCTGATCCCGCCGGCCACCTAGGCGGCCGGCGCGGCATGCGGTACGCTTCTTGCTAAACGCGCAGGCCGGACGTGTATGAAACAGGGTCTCGAACTTGGCATTTCCCAGCACCTGGCGCTCACGCCCCAGTTGCAGCAGGCGATCCGTCTGTTGCAGCTGTCCACGCTGGATCTGCAAACGGAAATCCGCGAGGCACTGGAAACCAACCCGCTGCTGGAAGCGGAGGACGATGCGCCCGGCTCCGGCGACGACGAAGCGCAACCCCAGGCGCCTGCCAGAGAGCAACCCGACCGGGCGCTCGAATTCGACGGCAACGCCGAGATCCCAAACGAACTGCCCGCCGACAACAACTGGGAAGATACCTTCATCGACCTGGGTGGCAGCAGCGGCGCCGGCAGCAACAGCGACGACGACAACGCCGACTTCACGGCCGTCTCCAGCAAGCCCGAATGCCTGTACGACCACCTGCAGTGGCAACTGGACCTGACGCCGTTCACCGCCTCTGACCGCCAACTGGCGGAGCTGATCGTCGACGCCATCCAACCCGACGGCTACCTGGGCCAGCCCCTGGACGAACTGCTGGCCACCGCCAGCGAGGCGCGCAGCGAGCCGGTCGACGAAACCGAGTTGCTGGCCGTGCTGCGGCGTGTCCAGCACTTCGATCCGGCCGGTGTCGGCGCCCGCGACCTGGGCGAATGCCTGCGCCTGCAGATAGAACAGTTCGAGGGCATCGATCCGCAACTGCAGGCGTGGGCACTGGCCGTGGTCGATCACATCGCCCTGTTGGCCGACTACGACTACAAGGCCCTGCAACGCGTTACCGGCTTGTCATCGGAGGCCATCGAGCAGGCAATCCGGTTGGTACAGCGGCTGAACCCGCGCCCGGGAACCGCGCTGGATCACGAAGAACCCGAATACCTCGTGCCGGATGTCCTCGTGCGCAAGATCAGCGGCGTGTGGCAGGTTGAGCTGAACCCGGCCATCGCCCCCAAGCTGCGCGTCAATCAGATGTATGCCGGCATGATCCGTCGCCGCGACACCGGTGCCGACAACGAGTACCTGAAAAACCGCCTGCAGGAAGCGCGCTGGTTCATCAACAGCCTCAAGAGCCGCAACGACACCCTGCTCAAGGTGGCGCGCGCCATCGTGCAGCGCCAGGAGGCGTTCTTCGAGGAAGGCGAGCACGCCATGGTCCCGCTGGTGCTGCAGGACATCGCCGACGAACTGGGCCTGCACCAGTCGACCATCTCGCGCGCCACCAACCGCAAGTACATGCACACGCCGCGCGCGATCTACGAGCTGAAGTACTTCTTCTCCAGCCACGTCTCCACGTCGGATGGCGGCGCCGCCTCGGCCACCGCCATCCGCGCCCGCATCCGCGACCTGATCGCCGCCGAGACACCCGGCAAGCCCCTGAGCGACAACGACCTGGCCGACCAACTGCAACAGGCCGGCATCAACGTCGCGCGCCGCACGGTGGCCAAGTACCGGGAGAGCCTGGGCATTCCCTCGACGACCGAGCGGCGCAAGGCTGCCCGGCGCCGGCTCTGATTGCCATGCAGCGCCTGATCATCGTCAGTGGCCTGTCGGGCGCCGGAAAGTCCACCGCCCTGCGCGCACTCGAGGACATCGGCTTCTACTGCGTCGACAACCTGCCGATCGCCCTGCTGCCGGCGCTCAGCGAAGAACTGGCGCGAACCATGGCGCACAGCGGCGCCTCGGCAGCGGTGGGCATCGACGCCCGCAACGTATCGGACCTGGCCGCCTTTCCCGACATCCTGCGCACGCTGCGCGAGCGCGGCATCGACTGTCAGGTGGTGTTCGTCACCGCCGACCGGCAGACACTGATCAACCGCTACAACGAAACGCGGCGCCAGCATCCGCTGGCCGGCGCCGGCGGCTCCATCAGCGAAGCCATCGACACCGAGCAGCAGCGCCTGGCACCGATCGCCGAACTGGCCGCGCTGAGCATCGACAGCTCCGGCCTGAACATCTACCAGCTGCGCACCACCATACGCGACCTGTACAGCCAGGGACCGCAGACACCGACCCTGGTGTTCCAGTCATTCGGTTACAAATTCGGCACCCCGCTGGACGCCGACATGGTGTTCGACATGCGCTGCCTGCCCAATCCGCACTGGGACCCGGCGCTGCGCGAGTTCACCGGACTCGACGAGGCGGTGCGCGCCTTTCTGGAGCAGCAGCCGGACGTGCAGCAACTGTACGAGGACGTCCGCCGCTTCCTGCACACCTGGCTGCCCCGCTTCGCCGCCAGCGACCGCAGCCAGGTGACCGTCGGCATCGGCTGTACCGGCGGCCGCCACCGCTCGGTGTACATGGCGCACCGGCTCGGCGAGTACTTCAGGACCCAGCCGGACACCGTGCCCCAGGGCCGCGTGCTGGTACGCCACCGCCAGCTCAGCGCCTGAAGCGCTGCCTCAGGCCAGCGCCTCGGCCAGCACCCGGCGCTCGATCACGGCCACGCCCTCACCGCCGCGCTCCAGCTCCACCCAGATGAACGGCACCTGCGGCAGGCGCGCGGCCAGCGCCGGCCAGGTGGCGCCCACTTCCAGCACCAGCAGACCGTCCTCTGTCAGGTGATCCAGGGCACCGTACAGAATCCGCAGCGGATGCTCCAGACCCTGGTCATCCGACACCAGCGCCGACCCCGGCTCGTGCCGATACTCGGCCGGCAACCCGGCGTACTCGGTCTCCGGTACGTAGGGCGGATTGCTGACGATCAGGTCGTAGCGCTGACCGGCCAGCGCCGCATACAGATCGGACTGCACCGGCCGCACCCGCGCCTGCAGACCGTACCGGGCCACGTTGACGGCCGCCACATCGAGCGCGTCGGCACTGATGTCGACGGCGTCCACGACAGCTTCCGGAAACGCCAGCGCACAGGCCACGGCGATGCAGCCACTGCCGGTGCCGATGTCCAGAATGCGGCCCGGTGGCGCCTCGTCCAGCCACGGCGAGAAGCCGCTCTCGATCAGTTCGGCAATCGGCGAGCGCGGAATCAGCACCCGTGGATCGACCGCGAAACGCAGGCCGGCGAACCAGGCCTCGCCGGTCAGATACGGCGCCGGCAGGCGTTCGACCACGCGCCGGCGCAGCACCGCCCGCACCGCCGCCCGCTCATCGGCCGTCAGTGCCGCGTCCAGAAACTCCGGCGCCAGCGGCAAATCCAGGTGCAGCACGTGGGCCAGCAGCACGGCCGCCTCGTCGGCGGCACCGGCGGTGCCATGGCCATAAAACAGGTCGGCGGCGACGAAGCGGCTGGCGCCCCAGCGCAGGAAATCGCGCAGCGTGCGAAGGGAATCCACTGACAAACTCATGCAGACGGCCGCCGCCGCAGCCGTGCGCGGCGGCGGTCGGTCACGAAACGGGCTGCCAATAGTAGCCCGAACACCGCAGCATAGAGGGCCGGCTCGCGGGTATCCGCCTTCACCTTCCACCAGAAGTGCAGCAGCGCCAGCACCGTGGCCGGGTAGACAAGCCGATGCAGCCCCTGCCAGCGCCGCGCCCCCAGCCACCGCACGGCGGCATCAAACGAGGTGGCGGCCAGCGGCAGCAGCAGGACAAAGGCCGCCATGCCCGCCGTGATGAACGGCCGCTTGAGGATGTCGCCCCCGATCTGCGACCACAGCAGGCCCTGATCGAGCACGGCATAGATGAGCAGATGCAGCAGCGCATAGCCGGCCGCGGCCAGACCCAGCAGGCGCCGATGCCGTAGCAGGCCGTTCCAGCCGCTGAGCCGCCGCAGCGGCGTGGCCGCCAGCGCCAGCAGCAAGAACCGCAGCGTCCAGTGCCCGGTTTCCAGCGTCAGCGCCTCCACCGGGTTGGCGCCCAGGTCGCCGGCCAGTGTGCGCCACAGCAACCAGCCCGCCGGCGCCAGCACCATCGCCCACACTGTCGCGGCCCACAGCTGCGCGGCACCGCGCCCGCGCCCCACGGTTCAGTATTCCCGGCGCAGATCCATGCCGGCGTACAGCCCGGCGACCTGCTCGGCGTAGCCGTTGAACATCAGCGTCGGCCTTCGCGCCGCGAACAGACCCTCACCCAGGCGCCGCTCGCGCGCCTGCGACCAGCGCGGATGGTCCACATGCGGATTCACGTTGGCGTAAAACCCGTACTCACGGGGCGCGACCTGATTCCAGGTGGTCCGTGGCCGGGTTTCGGTGAAGCGGATGCGCACGATGGACTTGATGCTCTTGAAACCGTACTTCCAGGGCACCACCAGGCGTAACGGCGCACCGTTCTGATTGGGCAGCAGATCGCCGTACACCCCGACCGCCAGGAGGGTCAGCGGATGCATGGCCTCGTCCAGGCGCAATGCCTCGACGTAGGGCCACGGCAGCACGTCACGTGCCTGACCGGGCATCTGTTCGGGGTCATGCAGGGTGGTGAACTCGACGAAACGCGCCGACCCCAGCGGCTCCACCCGACGCAGCACCCGCGCCAGCGGCAGGCCGATCCACGGCACCACCATCGACCAGCCCTCCACGCAACGCAGGCGGTAGACGCGCTCCTCCAACCCGGCAGGGCGCAGCAGGCTGTCGACATCGACTTCCAGCGGGTCGCGCACGGCGCCGTCGATGCGAACACGCCACGGCCGCGGCCGCAGCGTGTGGGCGTGGCGCGCCGGGTCATCCTTGCCGGTACCGAACTCATAGAAGTTGTTGTAGCCGGTGACGAACTCGCGCGCCGTCAAGGCCTCGTCGGTCGCGTACGGTCCGCGCGGCACACCGGCCAGGGGACCCTCACCCACGGCAGCCGGCGCACGGCGCGGCAACGCCAGCGTCACGCCAAGCGCCGCAGCCACCTGCAGCAGACGCCGACGCCCCTCGAACACGGGACGTGGGGTGATCTCCCACGCGGGAGGCTGTGGATATCGAAAGCGCCCCATGCCCTCACCTCATCCGTTTGTGCCGACCATGCCCGGTTAGACGCCGATATGAGTGCACTGTTACGCGTTTTTCGTCACCGGCAAAGCGGTGGACCTTAATCTGCCGTCGCCTGTTTTTAAATTCACTGTAATGAAACGCAGGCACCGTGCGTTCACTGATTACCCGAGGAGAACGAGCATGAAAAAGAGCCTGACTATCTCCCTGCTGCTGACGCTGGGCCTGAGTGCCGGTATCGCCACCGCAGCACCGGTCGACATCAACTGCGCTGACGCCGGCACGCTGACCGCGTTGAACGGAATCGGCGAGGCCAAGGCGCAGGCCATCGTCGCCTACCGCGCCGAACACGGACCGTTTGCCGGCGCCGACGACCTGGCCAACGTGAAGGGTATCGGCGCCAAGATCGTTGAGGCCAACCGAACCGACATCACCGCCAGCGACACCTGCTCCACACCGACCGACTAGGAACCGACGCAAACAAAAAAGGCCGGCACCGGAGTAACCCGGTGCCGGCCTTTTTGCGCATCCTGCCAACCGGCCGCTGCGCGACCGGCGCGCGGGCTCAGTCTTCCTTGAACTTGTCGTGGCAATCCTTGCAGGCCTGACCGACCTTGGCAAACTGCGCGCGAACCGCGGTCACCTCGTTCGCATCCTTGGCCACCTCGGCCAACGTGGCGGCCTCGGTCTCGAAGGTCTGCATCATGGACTTGAACTCGTCCATTTCTTCCCACACCGCCGGCTTGGCGTCGGTGTTGCCGACCCGGCTGTCCGGGATGAATCCCTCCAGCGGCAGCGTGCTCAGAAAGGCCACCCGCTGGGCACGCAGGGCAAAGTCGTCGGCGTCGAACGGAATCTCTTTCTTCACCATGCCGGCCATCGGCCCGAAATTCCAGGCAATGGCGTGGAACACGCCCTTGCGATAACCGACGGCGCGCTCGGCGGGCGTCGGTTCCGCGGCGCTCACGCCAGCGGTAGCCAACGCGGCAACGGAACAAAACAGGGCGGCTTTGAGCTTCATGGAAGAACGATCTCCGTGGTCGGAAACAGGCTGGCGGACGACTCTAGCACGTGGCCGGCGGCACCTTGAAGGCAGGGAGCGGATGGTAGTATTCGGCAGCTAACCGACCGTTCCACCACCCTGGCAGGAGTCTTGACGGTGGCCTTCGACCTGCACCTCGGTGAGGAGCTCGACCTGCTGCGCGACACCGTCGCCCGCTTCGCGCGGGACGAAGTGGCTCCACTGGCAGACGAGATCGACCGCAGCAACACCTTCCCCATGCACCTGTGGCAGCGCATGGGCGAACTGGGCCTGCTCGGCATGACGGTGCCGGAGGCATTCGGCGGCAGCGGCATGAGCTACCTCGCGCACGTGGTGGCGATCGAGGAACTGTCGCGCGCCAGCGCCTCGGTGGGCCTGTCCTACGGCGCGCACTCCAATCTGTGCGTCAACAACCTGTACCTGAACGGCTCCGACGCGCAGCGCAGCAAGTACCTGCCGAAGCTGTGCTCGGGCGAGCACATCGGTGCGCTCGCCATGTCCGAGCCCGGCGCGGGGTCGGACGTGGTCGGGTCCATGCGCTGCACGGCGGTGCAGCGTGGCGACGTGTGGGTCGCCAACGGCAGCAAGATGTGGATCACCAACGGCCCCGATGCCGACGTGCTGATCGTCTACATGCGCACCGATGACGCCGGCAAGGGCTCGCGCACCGTCACCGCCTTCCTGGTCGAGAAGGGCATGCCCGGCTTCAGCACCGCACAGAAGCTCGACAAGCTCGGCATGCGCGGCAGCAACACCTGCGAGCTGGTGTTCCGCGACTGCGAAATCCCGGCCGAGAACGTGCTCGGCGGCGTCAACCAGGGCGTCAAGGTGCTCATGCGCGGACTCGACTCCGAACGCGTCACCTTGAGCGGCGGACCGCTCGGCATCATGCAGGCGGCCATGGACATCGTGCTGCCCTACGTGCACGAACGGCGCCAGTTCGGCCAGGCCATCGGCACCTTCGAACTGATGCAGGGCAAGCTGGCCGACATGTACGTGGCCCTGCAGTCCGCCCGTGCCTACAGCTACCGCGTGGCGCAGGCAGTGGACACCGGCCGGCCGTCGCGCAAGGACGCCGCCGCCTGCCTGCTGTATGCCTCGGAAAGCGCCGTGCGGGTGGCACTGGAAGCCATCCAGAGCCT
>DQBD01000132.1:9546-13765 GCA_003526065.1 Gammaproteobacteria bacterium
GGCGGCAACGGCTACATCAACGAGTACCCGACCGGCCGCCTGCTGCGCGACGCCAAGCTGTACGACATCGGCGCCGGCACCAACGAAATCCGCCGCATGCTGATCGGCCGCGAGCTGTTCGAACAGACCGCCTGACCGGCTGCGTTTTTCACTGCACTCAAGTCAAGGAGCACACCGCGATGAGCACAGGTGTCGTCATTGTCGCCGCCCGCCGTACCGCCATGGGCGGCTTCCAGGGCCAGTTCGCCAGCCTGTCGGCCAGTGACCTGGGCGCCGCGGCCATCGCCGCGGCCGTGGCCGACGTCGGCGTGGATGGCGCAGACATCCAGGACGCGCACATCGGTTGCGTTCTGCCGGCCGGACAGGGTCAGGCCCCCGGCCGCCAGGCCGTACTGAAGGCCGGCTTGCCACTGAGCGTGCCCGTCACCACCGTCAACAAGATGTGCGGCTCGGCCATGAAGGCCATCATGTACGCCATCGACCAGATCCGCTGCGGCGACGTGCAGGTGGCGCTGGCCGGCGGCATGGAGTCGATGACCAACGCGCCGTACATCCTGCCCAAGGTCCGCCAGGGCCTGCGCATGGGGCACGGCGAAGTACTCGACCACATGTTCTGCGACGGCCTGCAGGACGTGCGCGAGGGCCTGCTGATGGGTGCCTTCGCCGAACGCTGCGCCGACAAGCACGGCTTCTCGCGGCAGGCGCAGGATGCCTACGCCATCGAGTCGCTCACCCGCGCACTGCGGGCCACCAACGAGGGCGAGTCGGCCAGCGAGATCGTGCCGGTGACGGTCAAGACCAAGACCGGCGACGTGGTGTACGACAAGGACGAGCAGCCGCTGACCGCCCGGCTCGACAAGATCCCCACGCTCAAGCCCGCCTTCAAGAAGGACGGCACCGTCACCGCCGCCAACGCCTCGTCCATTTCCGACGGCGCCGCGGCCCTGGTCCTGATGAGCGAGGAAGAGGCCGCGCGCCGTGGCCTCAAGCCCCTGGCCCGGGTGCTGGGTCACGCCACCCACGCCCAGGACCCGGCCTGGTTCACCACCGCGCCGGTCGGTGCCGTACGCACGCTGCTGAACAAGCTTGGCTGGAGCGCCGACAAACCGGACCTGTACGAAGTCAACGAAGCCTTCGCCGTGGTGCCGATGACCGTGATGCAGGAGCTTGGCATCGGGCACGAGAAGATGAACGTGTTCGGCGGCGCCTGCGCCCTCGGCCACCCGGTCGGCGCCTCCGGTGCGCGCATCGTCGTCACTCTGCTGAACGCGCTGCGCCGGCGTGGCGGCAAATATGGCGTGGCCGGCATTTGCCTTGCCGGCGGCGAGGCCACGGCACTGGCGGTGGAGCTGCTCTGACCGGTTGCCGCGACAGGGACCGACGCCGACCCGCGCCGGGTCGGCCGGGTCTGGCGGGCACCCGCCCATGACTGGCCATCGAGTGAGGAGAACCGCGTGCCGGTACTGGACAGCAAGCTGAACTGCGCCACGGCCGAGTTCGCGGCCAACGCCGCCCACAACCGCGCCCTGGTGGCAGACC
The DNA here is from genome assembly GCA_003526065.1 of Gammaproteobacteria bacterium. Next base: position 11,086 of record DQBD01000132.1, read on the forward strand.
TGCAGGCCAAGCTGGCGCAATACGCCCAGGGCGGCCCGGAACGCGCCAAGGCCAAGCACAGCGCGCGCGGCAAGCTGTTGCCGCGTGAGCGGGTCGAGGCGCTGCTCGACCCGGGCACGCCCTTCCTGGAACTGTCACCGCTGGCGGCGTTCGGCCTGTATGACGACGAGGCGCCGTCGGCCGGCATCATCACCGGCATCGGCCGGGTGTGCGGCCAGGAAGTGGTCATCGTCGCCAACGATGCCACCGTCAAGGGCGGCACGTATTACCCGCTGACGGTCAAAAAGCACCTGCGCGCGCAGCAGATCGCGCTCGAAAACCGCCTGCCGTGTATTTACCTGGTCGATTCCGGCGGCGGCTTCCTGCCGCTGCAGGATGACGTGTTCCCGGACCAGAACCATTTCGGGCGCATCTTCTACAACCAGTCGGTGATGTCGGCGGCCGGCATCCCGCAGCTGGCGGTGGTGATGGGCTCGTGCACCGCCGGCGGCGCCTACGTGCCGGCGCTGTGCGACGAGACCGTCATCGTGAAGAATCAGGGCACCATCTTTCTCGGCGGCCCACCACTGGTGAAGGCCGCCACCGGCGAGGTGGTGACGGCCGAGGAACTCGGCGGCGGCGACGTGCACAGCCGCACCTCCGGCGTCACCGATTACCTGGCCCGCAACGACCTGCACGCGCTGGGCATCTGCCGCGACATCGTGGGCACGCTGAACCGGCAGAAATCGGTCGACATACCACTGCGCGAGCCGCAGCCGCCGCGCTACGACACCCAGGAGCTGTACGGCCTGGTGCCGGCCGACGCGCGCCAGCCGTTCGACGTGCGCGAGGTCATCGCCCGCCTCGTTGACGGCTCCGAATTCCAGGAGTTCAAGCAGCTGTACGGCAACACGCTGGTGTGCGGCTTCGCGCACCTGTGGGGCCACCCGGTCGGCATCGTCGCCAACAACGGCATCCTGTTCTCGGAATCCGCCCTGAAGGGCGCGCACTTCATCGAGCTGTGCTGCCAGCGCCGCATCCCGCTGCTGTTCCTGCAGAACATCACCGGCTTCATGGTCGGCCGCGAGTACGAGAGCCGCGGCATTGCCAAGGACGGCGCCAAGCTGGTACACGCCGTGGCCAACGCGCAGGTGCCGAAGTTCACGGTCATCATCGGCGGCTCGTTCGGCGCCGGCAATTACGGCATGTGCGGACGTGCCTACGGGCCACGCTTTCTGTGGATGTGGCCGAACGCCCGCATCTCCGTGATGGGCGGCGAGCAGGCCGCCAGCGTGCTGGCCACGGTGCGACGCGACAACCTCGAGGCGCGCGGCGAAAGCTGGTCCACCGAGGCGGAAGAAGCCTTCAAGGCACCCATCCGCGAACAATACGAGCACCAGGGCCACCCCTACTACGCCACTGCCCGCCTGTGGGACGACGGTGTCATCGACCCCGCCGACACACGCACGGTGCTGGGTCTGGCACTGTCGGCGTCGCTGAACGCGCCGATTCCCGAGCCGCGCTTTGGCGTGTTTCGCATGTAACGGAGGGCGCCATGGAACCCCTGCAGACCCTGACCTGCGCCATCGACCACCGCGGCGTGGCGACCGTCACCCTGAACCGCCCGCAGGTTCGCAACGCCTTCAACGACGTGCTGATCGCCGAGCTGACCACCGTGCTCGGCCGCCTGGGCACCGACCCCGCGGTGCGCGTGGTGGTGCTGACCGGCGCCGGCGAGGCCTTCTCGTCCGGCGGTGACCTCAACTGGATGCGCTCGATGGTGGCGTTCAGCGCCGCCGAGAACCAGGCCGACGCCCTGCGCCTGGCGCAGCTGCTGGAGACGCTCGACCGGCTGTCGAAGCCGACGCTGGCGCGCGTCAACGGCGGCGCCTTCGGCGGCGGGGTGGGCCTGGTGGCCTGCTGCGACATCGCGGTCGCCGTCGACGGCGCCCGCTTTGGCCTGACCGAGGTGCGCCTGGGCCTGGCGCCGGCCACCATTGCACCCTACGTGATCCGCGCCATCGGCGCGCGCGAGGCGCGCCGCTACTTCCTCACCGGCGAGCGCTTCGACGCGCGACACGCGCTGCGCATCGGCCTGCTGCACGAGGTGGTGGAGCCGGACGCCCTCGACGGCACCGTGAACACCGTGATCGAGCACCTGCTGCACGGCGGCCCGCAGGCGCTGACCGCCTGCAAGCGCCTGGTCGACCAGGTGAGCCATGCCACCGACACCGACCGGCTCAAGCACGATACCGCGACGCTGATCGCGCAGCTTCGTGTGTCCGACGAGGGCCAGGAAGGGCTGGCCGCCTTCTTCGACCGCCGCGCGCCGGCCTGGATGCGCTGATGTTCCATACACTACTGATCGCCAACCGCGGCGAGATCGCCTGCCGCGTCATCGCCACCGCCCGCCGCCTGGGCATCCGCACCGTGGCGGTGTACTCGGACGCCGACGCGCAGGCCCGCCATGTGCGCCTGGCCGACAGCGCCGTGCGCCTGGGTCCGGCCGCGGCGACCGACTCGTACCTGGCCATCGGCGCCATCATCGACATCGCCAAGCGCAGCGGCGCCCAGGCCATCCACCCCGGCTACGGTTTCCTGTCCGAGAACGCCGAGTTCGCGCGGCGTCTGGAGGAGGCGGGCGTGGTGTTCATCGGGCCGCCGCAGGGCGCCGTGCGCGCCATGGGCGACAAGATCGAGT
>DQBD01000230.1:0-220 GCA_003526065.1 Gammaproteobacteria bacterium
GGCTACGGTTTCCTGTCCGAAAACGCCCAGTTTGCGGAGAGCGTCGAGCAAAGCGGCTTCGTGTTCATCGGCCCGCGCGCCGACACCATCCGCCGCATGGGCGACAAGCTCGAAGCCATCGCCCTGATGAAGGAACTGGGCGTGCCGACGGTCCCCGGCTCCGGCGGCCCGCTGGGTGAGAACGACGCCGAGAACCAGCGCATCGCCGCCAGCATCGGCT
>DQBD01000230.1:540-17444 GCA_003526065.1 Gammaproteobacteria bacterium
GGCGGGCGCGGCATGCGCGTGGTACACACCGAGGCGGCCCTGGCCGGCGCCATCGCCACCACCCGCCGCGAGGCGGGCGCCGCGTTCGGCAACGATGTCGTGTACATGGAGAAGTACCTCGCCCAGCCGCGACACATCGAGTTTCAGGTGCTCGGCGACGGTGAGGGACAGGCCATTCATCTGGGCGAGCGCGACTGCTCCATCCAGCGCCGCCATCAGAAGGTCATCGAGGAGGCGCCGGCGCCGGGCATCACCGAGGAGCAGCGCCTGCGCATGGGCGAGCTGTGCGCCGACGTGTGCCGCAAGATCCGCTATCGCGGCGCCGGCACCTTCGAGTTCCTGTACGAGAACGGCGAGTTCTATTTCATTGAGATGAACACGCGCATCCAGGTCGAGCACCCGGTAACCGAAGCGGTCACCGGCGTCGATCTGGTGCGCGAGCAGCTGCGCATCGCCGCCGGGCTCGGCCTGGGCTACCGCCAGGAGGACATCGCCTGGCGCGGACACGCCATCGAGTGCCGCATCAACGCCGAGAACCCGACCACGTTCGCGCCGTCACCGGGGCGGGTGGTCCAGTTCCATGCACCGGGTGGGCCGGGCATCCGCTTCGACTCGCACCTGTACGGCGGCTACCTGGTGCCGCCGAACTACGACTCGATGATCGGCAAGCTGATCGCCCACGGCGCCGACCGCGACATCGCCCTCGCGCGGGTCCGTACCGCCCTGCAGGAACTGATCGTCGACGGTATCCAGGCCAACACGCCGCTGCACCTGCGCCTGGTGGACGAGGGCGCCTTCCGTGCCGGCGGCGTCAGCATCCACTACCTGGAAAAGCTGCTGGCCAACGGCTGACGGGCGGCTCAGGCCGCTGCGGCGGCCAATACCTCGCCGGGCGTCAGCGGGCGCCCGGCGAGAAACTCGCGCGCCGTCAGCATGCGCTTGCCCTCCGGTTGCAGGGCGGTGATCCGCAGGCTTCCCTCGCCGCAGGCCACCTCGATGCCGGCCGCATCGGCCACCAACACCTGCCCCGGCGGCCCCGCGCCGTCACCCAGGGCGGCCGCGCCGATGCGCAGGCGCTGCCCGCGCCACAGCGTCCAGGCCAGCGGCGCCGGCGCAAAGGCCCGCACCGCCCGCTCCAGCGTCGAAGCCGGCGCGTGCCAGTCAAGCTGCGCCTCCCGCTTGTCGATCTTGGCCGCGTAACAGGCCCCTTGCTCCGGCTGAGGATGGGCCCTGGCCGTGCCGGCCTCAAGATCCGCCACCACCGTCACGAGCGCTTCGGCGCCACGCTCGGCCAGGCGTTCGCGCAGGCTGCCGGCGGTGTCATCCGCCAGGATCGGCTCGCGGCACGCCAGGAACACCGGCCCGGTATCCAGCCCGGCATCCATCTGCATGATGCATACCCCGGTTTCGGCGTCACCCGCCAGCAACGCACGCTCCACCGGCGCGGCCCCACGCCAGCGCGGCAGCAGCGAGCCGTGCACATTGAGTGCGCCCAGTCGCGGCAACTCCAAGATGGCTGGCGGCAGGATCAACCCGTAGGCCACCACCACCAGCAGGTCGGCGGCATGCGTCGCCACAGCGCCGGCCGCCTCCGGGCCACGCAGGCTGACCGGTTGGCGAACCTCGAGCCCCGCTTCCAGCGCCGCCTGCTTGACGGCCGAAGCGGCCAGCTTGCGACCGCGGCCAGCCGGGCGGTCAGGCTGGGTATAGACCGCGGCCACCGTATGGCCGGCCGCCAGCAACGCGCGCAGGCTCGGCACCGCAAACGGCGCGGTGCCGGCAAACACCACACGCAGGCTCACGGCCGTACGTCGTCGCGCTGACGCTTGACCGCCTTCTTTCGCAGCCGATCCTGCTTCAGGCGGGACAGGTAGTCGACGAACAGCTTGCCGTCGAGGTGATCAATCTCGTGCTGGACGCACACCGCCAGCAGACCGTCGGCCTCCAGTCGGCAGGCATCACCATCGAGGTTGAGGTAGGTGACCGCCACCCGCTCGGCACGCTCCACCGACTCGAACACCTCCGGCACCGACAGACAGCCTTCCTCGCACACCTGTACGCCGTCGCGCTCGACGATCTGCGGATTGATCAACGTCAACAACTCGGTGCGTTCGGCACTGAGGTCCATCACCAGCACGCGCTTGGGCACCCCCACCTGCGTTGCGGCCAGGCCGATCCCCTTGGCGGCATACATGGTCTCTGCCATGTCCGCAGCCAGCTGGCGCAGGTCGGCGTCGACGCCGTCGACCGGCCGCGCTACGTCGCGCAGGCGCGGGTCCGGAAAGGTCAGAATGGGAAGCTGTGCCATATGAGGGGTGGGCGAGCGGGTGAACTGGGCTACACTGCAACCGCCTTCAGGGTCTGCCTCAAGGCGGCCGCGTCGGAACCGAACAAGGGAACCTGACGGCGCGTGACCGGTGCCGGGGGGTCAGGCTTGCCAACAATCATACTGGCCGGAACTTGCCCATGACCAGACTTCGCCGCTCCCTCTTCTGCCTGCTGGCCCTGTGGCCCTTCCTGGCCAACGCCGACGAACTGACGCTGCGACCCGACCACCCGGAGATCTACGTCGTCGTGCGCGGCGACACGCTGTGGGACATATCCGGACGCTTTCTGGAAAAACCCTGGAACTGGCCGAAGTTGTGGGGCGTCAACCCGCAGATCGCCAATCCGCACCTTATATACCCCGGCGACCGACTACGGCTGATCATGACCGACGACGGCCCGCGTCTGGTCCGCGACGGCATGGGCGGTCCGGGCCATCTGTCTCCGAAAATCCGGTCGACGCAGCTGGACACGGCCATCCCGCCGATCCCGCTGCGTCACGTGCAGGCGTTTCTTGAAGAAGCCGTGGTGCTGCGCAGCAATCAGCCAGGCGATTTCGCCTATGTGGCTGCGGCCGCCGACGAGCACCTGGCGGCCGGGCAGGGCGACCGCATCTACGGACGTCAGGTGGATGCAGAACCCGGCAAATCGTTCGACATCTTCCGCATCGGCCCGGCCTACACGGACCCTGAAACCGGGGAAGCGCTCGGCTACAACGCCCTCTACATCGGCCAGGCGATCGTTCAGCGTGCCGGCGACCCGGCCACGCTGGACGTCGCGAAAGCCCGCCGCGAGGTGCTGGCTGGCGACATACTGATACCGACCGACGACCGACCGCTGCAGGCCTTCTATGCGCCACGGGCACCGGACGATGCCGTCAAGGGACAGATCATCGGTGTGGTCGACGGCGTCTCGCAGATCGGCCAGCACAGCGTCGTGGTGCTCAATCGCGGCCAGCGTGACGGCATCGAGCTTGGCCATGTGCTGCAGGTGCGCCAGGTGCCGCAGCCCATCAACGACCCGGTGACCCGCGAGCGCATCCAGCCGCCGTCGGATCCGGCCGGCACGGTGATGGTGTTTCGACTGTTCGAGCGCGTCAGCTACGCCCTGGTCATGAACGCCACCGGTCCCATGCATACCCTGGACGAGGTGGTAACACCCTGACACCGGACGCCGCGCACCTGACCCTGGCACGCACGCCAGGGCTGGGTGCCGTTGGCTGGCGGCGTCTGCTGGCGACGTTCGGCGATGCCCAGGCGGTGTTGTGCGCGCCATCGACACACCTGCTGGAGTGTCTTGGCGGCAACCGTCGCCTGGTCCGGGCAGTCCAGTCTGCCGCCGCCAACCCACCCGTCGACGACCTTGCCTGGTTGCAGCAGGGACCGCAGCGGCAGGTGGTGTTTCTGGACCGACCCGGTTACCCGTCCCGGCTCGCGCAGATCCCGGACCCGCCGCCTGCGGTGCTGGTGCAGGGTGACGTCGCGTTACTCGATGGCCCGCAACTTGCGATCGTCGGCAGCCGTAACGCCACGCCGGTGGGCCGCGACACCGCATACATGTTGGCCGCCGCGCTGGCTGAAGCCGGGCTGACGGTAACCAGCGGCCTGGCCGAAGGCATTGACGCGTCCGCCCATCGCGGCGCGCTGGCCGGCGGCGGCGCCACCATCGCCGTTCTTGGCACCGGACCGGACCGGATATACCCACGCCAGCATCAGGAACTGGCCCAGACCATTGGGTCGACCGGCTCGCTGATCAGCGAGCAACCGGTGGGGACTCCGCCGCGCGGGTTCAATTTTCCACGCCGGAACCGGATTATCAGCGGCCTGTCACTTGGCGTCCTGGTGGTCGAGGCGGGCGCCCGCAGTGGCTCGCTGATCACAGCCCGCCTGGCAGCTGATCAAGGGCGCGAGGTCTTCGCCGTGCCTGGCGGCATCCACAACCCACTGACGCGCGGCTGTCATGCCCTGATCCGTGAAGGCGCCAAGCTGGTGGAGTCCGTGGCCGACATTCTCGTGGAACTCCCGCCGCTGCCGGGTGGTCACACGGTACACGCCGCGCCTTCGGCCTGCGGCGCGGAACCGGATCCGGTGCTGGCCAACCTGGGCGACGCTCCGGCCAGCCTCGATCTGCTTGTGCAACGCACCGGATTGACGGTAGAGGAAGTTTCCACCATGCTGTTGACGCTGCAATTGGACGGCCTGGTGACGGCCCTGCCGGGAGGGCTGTATGGCCGTCGCGGCCCCCGCCAGGCGCGCTGAGGGTATCGATGAAGGAATCCGTTCTCGACGTGTTGATGTTCCTGCTGGATAGCTGCAGTGAGGAAGGCGCGCTGGACGACGAGGATCGCGATGAACTGACCGGCCAGCTGACCAGCATGGGTTTTGCGGAAGGACAGATCGACCACGCCTTCGACTGGCTGCAGAGCTTGGCCGAGGACGCGGATGCCGACGCCGACGACTGCCCGACATGGAGTGATCGGGCGTTGCGGACGTTCTCGCCGACCGAACAGTACCGGCTCAGCCTGGAGGCGCAAGGGTTCCTGATGACACTGGCGCAGAACCCGATGATCGACAAGCCATCGCTCGAGCGGGTCATGGATCGTGCGATGGCACTCGATGTGGACGCCATTGACCTCGAGGACATCAAGTGGATCACCATGATGGTGCTCTACAACCGGCCCGGCTCGGCGCATCTGTACGCCTACATGGAAGAACTCGCCCAGCCCGAGGCGATGCGGCGCCTACAGTAGCGGCCAACACGCAGCGACCGCCTCACGGCGGCCGCTCAGATATACCTTAAGTAAAGAAGAGAACCCTGCGCGCCGCTTCAGGCAGGCGCAAGCCCTTGCCATGAGTCAAAACAACAGCACCGTCGTCGTCGTCGAATCCCCGGCGAAGGCGAAAACCATCAAGAAGTACCTCGGAAGCGGCTACGAAGTGCTGGCTTCGTACGGACACGTCCGCGACCTGGTGGCCAAAGAGGGCGCCGTGCGCCCGGACGAGCGCTTCGCGATGCGCTACGAGGGCATCGACCGCAACAACCGGCACGTCGACGCCATCGCCAAGGCGATGCGCAACGCCGACCAGCTGTTGCTGGCAACCGACCCGGATCGCGAGGGCGAGGCCATTGCCTGGCACCTGGCCGAGCTGCTGCGCCAGCGCAAGGTGCTGGATGACAAGCCCGTACGACGCGTGGTGTTCCACGAAATCACCCAGCGCGCCATCCAGGATGCCGTCGAACACCCCGGCGACATCTCCATGGACCTGGTCAACGCCCAGCAGGCACGCCGGGCGCTCGACTACCTGGTCGGCTTCAACATTTCGCCGCTGCTGTGGAAGAAAATCCGCCGCGGTCTGTCAGCGGGGCGGGTACAGAGCCCCGCGCTGCGGCTGATCTGCGAACGCGAAGACGAAATCGAGGCGTTCCAGCCGCGCGAGTACTGGACGCTCGACGCCATGGCCGGCAAGGAAAAGGCCACCTTCGCGGCCAAGCTGACCCAGTTCGAAGGCGACAAGGTCGAGCAGTTCAGCATCGTCGACAGCGCGCACGCCATGCGCGTGCGCGACACCGTGATCGAGCAGGCCAACGGCCAGCTCACGGTCGCCGGTGTCACGCGCCGCTCACGCAAGCGGCGCCCGGCGCCGCCGTTCATCACCTCCACGCTGCAGCAGGAGGCCTCCAAGCGGTTTGGCTTTACCGCCCAGCGCACGATGCGCATTGCCCAGCAACTGTATGAGGGCATCGACGTCGGCGGCGGCCCGGTGGGTCTGATCACCTACATGCGTACCGATTCGACCAGCCTGGCGCAGGAAGCGGTGGTGGAAATCCGCGAGGTGATCACGCAGCGCTTCGGTGGCGGCACGCTGCCGGATTCGCCCAACGTGTTCAAGGCCAAGAGCAAGAACGCCCAGGAAGCGCACGAGGCAATCCGTCCGAGCTCGGCCGCCCGCACCCCGGACACACTGCGCGGGCACTTGAGCGCCGAGCAGCTCAAGCTGTACACGCTCATCTGGAACCGCGCCGTCGCCAGTCAGATGAATCCGGCACTGATCGATACGGTATCGGTCGACATGTGCCCGCCGGGACAGCCGCAGACCTTGCTGCGCGCCAGCGGCTCGACCGTGCGCGAGCCCGGCTTCCTGGCCGTCTACGACAACCGCGAGGAAGGCGACGAGAACGACCGCGAGGCGACGCTGCCGCCGTTGAGCGAGGGCGAGCAGGTGGCGCTGCGTGCGCTGGAGGCCAACCAGCATTTCACCGAGCCGCCGCCGCGTTACAACGAGGCCAGCCTGATCAAGGCGCTGGAAGAGTTCGGCATCGGGCGCCCGTCGACCTACGCCAGCATCATCAGCACCCTGCAGCAGCGCGAGTATGTGCAGCTGGACGGCAAGCGTTTCGTGCCGACCGATGTCGGACGTGTGGTCAGCCGCTTCCTGACCGAGTTCTTCACCCAGTACGTGGATTACGACTTCACTGCCCGGCTGGAAGACGAGCTCGATGCCGTCTCACGTGGCGAGACGGAATGGGTGCCGGTGCTCGAACGCTTCTGGCAGCCGTTTCACGAACGCGTGGTGCAGACCGAAACCTCGGTGGCGCGACGCGACGTCACCCAGCAACAGCTCGACGAGGCCTGCCCGGAGTGTGGCAAGCCGCTGGCCATCCGGCTCGGCAAGCGGGGCAACTTCGTCGGCTGTACCGGCTACCCGGAATGCAAGTACACGCGCGACCTCAAGCCGAGCACGGGCGAGCCCGAGCCGCCCCCGGAGCTGCTGGATCGCAAGTGTCCCGAATGCGGTGGCGATCTTGCCTACAAGCGGGGCCGCTACGGGCGTTTCATCGGCTGCGTGAACTATCCCACCTGCAAGCATGTGGAGCCGTTGAACAAGCCCAAGGACACCGGCGTCGGCTGTCCGGAGTGCAAACAGGGCACGTTGATGGAACGCAAGTCGCGCTACGGCAAGCTGTTCTATTCCTGCAGTCGCTATCCGGACTGCAAATACGCCGTGTGGGATCCGCCGCTGCCCCAGCCGTGCCCGAAGTGCGCGCACCCGATCCTCACCGTGAAGACCACCAAGCGTCGCGGCGTGGAGCACGTGTGTCCCGATAAGGCCTGCGGCTACCGCGAGCCGGCGCCGGCCAGCGAAACGGCCGAGAACGCCTGAGGCACGCGGCGCCGAGCGCCGCGTGCCTCCCCTCGCTCACACGTCCAGATTGGCCACTGCCAGCGCGTTCGACTCGATGAACTCGCGCCGCTGGGACACCTCGTCGCCCATCAGGGTGGTGAACATCTGGTCCGCTGCCACCACGTCCTCGACCCGCACGCGCATCAGGCGACGGGTGCCGAAGTCCATGGTGGTTTCCCAAAGCTGCTCCGGGTTCATCTCGCCCAGGCCCTTGTAGCGCTGCACAGCGACACCACGCTGACCCTCGGTCAACAGCGCCTGCAGGGCCTGGCCGAAGGAATTCACCGGCCGAACCTGCTCTCCCAGGCGCAACCAGGCGCCTTCGCCGATCAGCGTCGCCAGCCGCTCGGCCATGCCACCGATGCCGCGGTATTCGACACCGTGCCAAAACGCGGCGTCCAGGGAAAAGGTGACGTGGACTCCGTGTTCGCGCCGCGCTACCTGGAGAACGCCGGTGGCGCCCTCCTGCGTCGCCGGCAGCCAGTGCGCAGCGAATTGACCGCCGTCCTGGGTGGTCAGGGCGCTCTCGAGCCGGCTCGCCAGTGCAGCCATCTGCGCATCGTCAGCCAGGCGTTCGTCGGTCACCCGTGGCAGCGACAACAGGGCGTCCAGAATTCGCCGGTCGATGCGGCGCGCCGCGCGCTCGATCAGCTCCAGGACCGCCGTGTAGTCCTTGGCCAGGGCTTCGAAATCCTCGGCCGGCAGCGCGGACGCCTCCGCCGTCGGATGAAAGGCCACGTTCTGCAGCGCCAGTTCCAGCAGATACAGGTTCAGCGCCCGATCATCCTTCAGGTAACGCTCCTGCTTGCCCTTCTTCACCCGATACAGCGGCGGCTGAGCAATGTACAAATGACCACGTTCTATCAACTCGGGCATCTGCCGATAGAAGAAGGTCAGCAGCAGGGTGCAGATATGCGCGCCGTCCACGTCGGCATCGGTCATGATGATGATGCGGTGGTAGCGCAGCTTGTCCGGGTTGTACTCCTCGCGGCCGATACCGCAGCCCAGCGCGGTGATCAGCGTACCCACCTCCGCCGATGACAGCATCTTGTCGAAACGGGCCTTCTCGACGTTCAGGATCTTGCCCTTGAGTGGCAGGATGGCCTGCGTGCGGCGATCACGCGCCTGCTTGGCGGAACCGCCGGCGGAGTCACCCTCCACCAGATAGAGTTCACACTGGCTGGGGTCCTTCTCCTGACAGTCGGCCAGCTTTCCGGGCAGCCCCGCCACATCCAGCACACCCTTGCGGCGAGTCATCTCGCGCGCGCGACGCGCCGCCTCGCGCGCACGCGCGGCATCGATGATCTTCGACACCACCGCGCGGGCCTCGGCCGGGTTTTCCAGCAGGAATTCACCGAATTTTTCGGCGATTGCCGCCTCGACCACGCCCTTGACCTCCGACGACACCAGCTTGTCCTTGGTCTGCGACGAGAACTTCGGGTCTGGCACCTTCACCGACAACACGCAGGTCATGCCTTCGCGAATGTCCTCGCCGCTGGTCTCGACCTTGGCCTTCTTGGCCAGGCCCTCCTGCTCCATGTACTGGTTCAGGGTGCGGGTGAGCCCACTGCGGAACCCGGCCAGATGCGTGCCGCCGTCACGTTGCGGGATGTTGTTGGTGAAGCAGAAGGTGGTTTCCTGATAGGAATCGTTCCACTGCATGGCAACTTCGACGCCGATATCGCCGCGCTGCTCCTGGAAGTGGAACACGGTCGGGTGCAGCGGCGTCTTGTTGCGGTTCAGGTGTTCGACGAACGAGCTGATGCCACCGGCGTACTCGAACACCTCGTGCCGATCGACGCGCTCATCCACCAGTTCGATGCACACGCCGGAATTGAGGAACGAGAGTTCCCGAAGTCGCTTGGCCAGGATGTCGTAGTGGAACTCGATGTCCGAGAAGATCGTTTGACTGGGCCGGAAATAGACGTGGGTGCCGGTGGTGTCGGTGACGCCCTTGATAGCCAGCGGTCCCTGAGGCTCCCCGTGGCGGTAGTCCTGCTCGTGCAAGTTCCCACCGCGTCGAATAGTGAGCCGCAGGTGCTCCGAGAGTGCGTTGACCACCGACACGCCGACACCGTGCAAGCCACCGGAGATCTTGTACGAGTTGTCGTCGAACTTTCCGCCGGCGTGCAGGGTGGTCATGATGACTTCCGCCGCAGAGCAACCTTCTTCGGGATGGATGTCGACCGGAATCCCACGCCCGTCGTCCTCCACACTCACGCCTCCATCGGCGTGAATGACAACCTTCACGTTCCGACAATACCCGGCCAACGCCTCATCAATTGCGTTGTCGACCACCTCGAACACCATGTGATGGAGGCCACTGCCGTCATCCGTGTCACCGATATACATACCGGGCCGTTTACGCACCGCATCGAGGCCTTTCAGAACCTTGATGCTGGAGGAGTCATAAATCTTTTCGTCGGTCATGGCACTCTCAATTGGTTGCCGTGGTAATGGCGCCGTGTTTCACGTGAAACACGGCATCGGCGTGTTCGTTCAGGTCCGCCGTGAGCACGGGCGACGTCACGAAACGCTGTAGCGGTTGCCGAACGAGCCCCCCCAGGATTCCCGCCAAATGGTCCCCATCCAACTCGGCCGTGAGGTCGTCGAAAAACACCATCGGTTCGACATCCGGGCGAGCCGTGAGCAACTCACGTAGCTGTGCCAACCGAAACGTCAGGTAGGCAATCTTCACTTGCCCGGAGGAGCACTGCTCCAAGCCGATACCGTTCCCGTAGCCGAGCGACAGGTTCGCCCGATGCGGACCACCCCCGGTGTACCCCAGGCGCCGATCCCGGGACTCGCTCTGCCTCCAATACGCATCCAGCTCCACGCCCTCACGCCACCCGCGCTGGAGCTCAATCTTCAATGGGCCCGAAAACCCGAACTCGCTTTCCACCGCCGTCACGTGTTCCTGCAGGCGGGACAAGTACCCCTCGCGATAGGCGGACATCGCTCCACCCGCCTCCGCCAGCGGCCCCAACCACGGCTCAACCGGTTGTCCGCGGCGAAGCGCTGCGTTGCGCTGAGCGAGCGCCGCATGGTAGCGGGACCACACCGCGTGAAACTCCGGTTTCACGTGAAACACACCCCAGTCCATCACCCCACGGCGCTCGGCTCGTTCAGTTCGAAACCGTCTGACACCGTCTTGCGAAAGCACCAGGACGGGAAACGCCCGCGCGAGTTGCGATGCGCTGCGAACCACCTCGCCATCGCGCCGCAGCCGTGTCCCTGCCGCGTCGCGCTCCATCCGAATGTGTGCCCGGCGCCCGTCGTCCAGCTCAAACCACGCGCCAACACGCAGTCCCGACGCACCGCGCCGGATCACCTGCGCCGTATCGCGTGTCCGAAACGAGCGCCCCGCGACCGCCAGATGAATCGCCTCGAGCATCGACGTCTTGCCGCCACCGTTTGGCCCCACCAGGACGTTTACCCCGGCCACTGGCCGCCAATCCACGGCTTCGACGCTGCGCACGTCGCGAACAATCAGTCGGGTCAGCCTCACTCGGAAAGCCGGCTACAGCCGCATCGGCATGATCACATACCGGTGCGCGCCACCTTCGGGCTCCGTGATCAGGCAGCTGCTGCCGGCATCGGACAGGTGCAGACGCACCTTGTCACTTCGAAGCGCCGTCAGCACATCAATCAGATAGCTCACGTTGAAACCGATCTCCAGCGTCGAGCCCCCATATGCCACTTCCAGCTCGTCCTCGCCTTCTTCGTTCTCGGCGTTGTTGGCTGACAGGCGCAGCAGGTTGGGCTCGAGCTGCACCCGGACCGACCGATACTTCTCGTTGGCAAAGATGGCGACCCGCCCCAACGCGTCGCGCAAGGTCAGCCGGTCGATGTCCACCACCTTGTCCTGGTTGCGGGGGATCACGCGCTCGTAGTCGGGGAAACTGCCGTCGATCACCTTGGACTTGAATACCACGTCGGCGGCGGCGAGCGTCAGATGATCATCACCCACGGCCAGCCGTGCCGGGGTGTCCTCATCCGCCAGCAGACGCAACGCCTCGATGACCGTCTTGCGCGGCACGATGATGCGCCGGCTCAGTTCCGACGACACGGTCAGCGCGAGATCGGTGACGGCCATACGGTGACCGTCGGTTGCCACCAACCGTACCCGGCCGCCGTTGATTTCCAGCAGCATGCCGTTCAGGTAATAGCGCACGTCCTGCTGCGCCATGGCGAAGTGCGTGGCCTCGATCGCCCGGCGCAGGTCGCGCTGCGGCAATTCAATTTCAAAGGCGTCGCCCTTGACGTCGATCCCCGGGAACTCCGCCGCAGGCAGGGTCGCCAGGCTGAAACGCGAACGTCCGGCGCGAACGGCTGCGCGCTCGCCGCTGACCTCCAGTGTCAACACTGTGTCGTCCGGCATGGCCCGACACAGGTCGAGGAGCTTGCGTGCTGGCAGCGTGGTGGATCCCGCCGTCACACACGCCTCCAGTTCACCGGGCACCGACAGCTCCACTTCCAGATCCGTCGCGGACATGCGAAAACCTTCAGTACTTGCGGTCACCAGCACGTTGGCGAGGATCGGCAGGGTCTGTCGACGCTCAACCACGGCGTGCGCCACCTGCAGGGGAGCCAGAAGCTGGTTGCGCTGAACGCTGATTTTCATGATCCGGGCCTCGGGGTCGGGTTCAGAGTTCTATTTTCTTTTACTAAGACTGGTAATTATTAGTCGCGTGGAAAACTGGATAAGTATAAATCCAATCGGAAAATCAGCGGCTTATAATTGACACTCGGCTGAGGAAAAAGGCATAACTCGCCCTTTCTTGCTGACCATTGGTTTTGGGTGCTCAGCTTGCGAACGCGCCGTCCACACCTTATCCACAGCCCATCAACTGGTGAGGATGCGGGTGAGGTTGGTGTAGTCCGTGCCGATGTTGTCATCATCGCGCCGCAGCGCGGCGATGCGCTCGCAGGCATGGATCACCGTGGTGTGGTCACGTCCCCCGAATGCGGCGCCGATCTCGGGCAGGCTGCTGGAGGTGAGGTCCTTGGCCAGCGCCATGCCGAGCTGGCGGGGTCGCACGAAGGTGCGCTTGCGGCTGCGTGAGGTCAGGTCCGCTGTGCGGATACGGTAGTACTCGGCCACCGTCTTGAGGATGGCCTCCAGCGTCACCTGCCGGTCCTGTGCCTTGACGATGTCCTTCAGGGCCTCACGCGTCAGTTCCAGGCTGATCGGCGCGTGGGTGAGCGTGGCGTACGCGATGACCGTACGCAGGGCACCCTCGAGCTCGCGCACGTTGGAATGCACGCGTCGGGCGATGAAGAACGCCACGTCCTGCGGGATCACCTTGCCGGCCTGCTGCGCCTTGCTGAGCAGGATAGCGACGCGTGTTTCCATGTCCGGTGGCTCGACCGCCACCGACAGCCCCCAACCGAACCGCGACTTCAAACGGTCTTCCAGACCCTTGAGGTCGCGGGGGTAGCGATCACAGCTCATCACCAGCTGGTTCTTGCTCTCCAGCATGGAGTTGAAGACGTGGAAGAATTCTTCCTGTGAGCGTTCCTTGCCGGCCAGGAACTGGATGTCGTCGACCAGCAGCAGGTCGAGGTCGCGATAGAACGCCTTGAAGGCGTCGATGCGGTTCTGTTGCAGGGCGGACACCATGTCCGACACGAACCGTTCGCCGGACACGTAAACCACGCGCGCCTCGGGCCGCTCCTTGAGCACTGCATTGCCAACGGCGTGCAACAGGTGGGTCTTGCCCAGCCCGACACCGCCATACAGCAGCAGCGGGTTGTACATGCCGCCGCAGTTTTCGCTGACCAGCAGCGAGGAAGCCCGAGCCAGCCGGTTTGACTTGCCCTCGATGAAGCTGTCGAACGCGAGGCCGGGGTCGACCACGGGGGCCGCCTTGCGTTTGCGGGGTGTTGTCGCGCCCTTCTGCCGCGCGGGTGCCGCAGACGACGTGTCGACCGGCGCGCTGCTGCCGATCTCCAGCGCCAGCGTCAGGCCCCGTTCGGCCAGCAGCTCGCGGATGCGCTCCTGAAACAGGTTGTTGACCTGATCCAGCACGAAACGGTTGGGCGCCAGAAGGTGCACCGTGCCGTTGACCAGGTTCGCCTGCAAGGGCCGAATCCAGGTATTGAAATGCTGCGGTGACAGCTCGCGCTCGAGCTGGTTCAGGCAGCCCTGCCACGTGTTCTTCAAGGAATTCCTCGACACAGATGCCGACCCGGTTCTTCGGTCCGGTACGACGGCCGCCAAGTTTACCCACAACCGGCCCCCCCGCGCCGCCATGCTGGCAGTTGACCGGGTGGCGTGTGCTGGCTATGCTTTCGCGCCTTTTGTCAGCCCAGTCCGGATGTCGCGGTCATGAAGCGCACCTACCAACCCAGCAACTTGCGTCGGGCCCGCACGCACGGCTTTCGCGCCCGCATGCGGACCGTCGGCGGTCGCAAAATCATCAATGCCCGCCGCGCCAAGGGTCGCCATCGCATCAGCAGCGTCTGACGCTGACCGGATCGGCGCCTGGCGGCGGCCGTTTCACCCGCCAGCAGAGACTGTTGACGCCGCGCCAGTTCCAGGCCGTGTTCCGGCGTGGTCGGCGTCAGCGCTTCGGTGCCCTTGAAGTGATCACCCTGCACAACGACACGGGATGGCCACGTCTGGGGCTGGTCATTCCCAAGCGTCAGGTGCGTCTGGCGGTAGACCGCAACCGGTTGAAACGCTGGATACGCGAGGCATTCCGCCACCATCAGTTGCGGCTGCCGGCCGCCGACATGGTGGTTCGCGTGCACGGTGCCGCGCTGACACACGACCAGGTGGACGCCGCGTTCGAGCGGCTGTGCGGAGGCTCGTCGTGAGTCGGCTGCTGCTGGTCGTCCTCCATCTCTATAGAATGCTGCTGAGCCCGTTCCTGGGCCGTCATTGTCGGTTTCACCCCAGCTGCTCGGGCTATGCCCTGCTGGCCATTCGCCGCTTCGGCGCCTGGCGTGGCTGTCGGCTGACGGTGCGCCGGCTGTTGCGCTGTCATCCCTGGCACCCGGGGGGCGTCGATCCGGTGCCCGAGCACTGGCCACCGCGCCTCGTCCCGACACGTCGCTGAATCAATCCGGAACTCTCATGGAAACCGTGCGGCTCGTGCTGGTGACCCTGCTGCTGGTCATCACGTTCTTCATCTACCAGGCCTGGCAGGCGCAGCGCCCGCAGCCGGCGCCGCTACCCGTGGCCGAGCAAAGCACCGTGCCGACTCCGACAGGAGAGCCAGCGGCGACGGTAACGGCGCCCGCCGCCGAGCCGGCACCGACCATGCCGCAGGCCGCCGCGGTGCCGACAGGTCGCACGATCGACGTCCGCACGGACGTCCTGACGGTGCAGATCAATACCGCTGGTGGCGACATCAGCCGGCTCGAGCTCGCCGACTACCGCGCCAATGCCCGCGACCGGTCGCCGCCCTACACCATGCTCGAC
This sequence comes from Gammaproteobacteria bacterium, assembly GCA_003526065.1. Next base: position 15,478 of record DQBD01000230.1, read on the forward strand.
ACCGCCTCGCCGCGGCTGTTCTACCCGCAATCGGGCCTGCTTTCCGGCGATGGCGCGCCGGCGCCCACCCATGAGGCGACCTTTGACGCCGCCGCCGACAGCTACCGCCTTGATGCCGGGCAGGACCGGCTCGAGGTGCCGTTGACCTGGCAGGACGCCGGCGCCGGCGTGTCGGTGCGCAAGGTCTACACCTTCCGTCGCGGTGCCTACGATGTGGAGCTGCGCTACGAAGTGAGCAACGACGGTGCGCAGCCCTGGCAGGCCCAGCCGTACGCGCAGTTGCTGCGCCGCAAGGGGGCGGACGCCCAGGGCAGCATCTTCATGCCGGCTTCGTTCCAGGGCGCGGTCTACTACAGCACTGTCGACAAGTACAACAAGGTCGGCTACGACGACATGCGCCAGGCGCCGCTGGCCGCCACGCTCGACAACGGCTGGATCGGCCTGAGCGAGCATTACTTCCTGGCGGCCGTGCTGCTCGATGGCGAGCGGCCGGCGCAGTGCTACACCAAGGCGCTGGCCGAGGAGCGTTATCTGGCAGGCTGCATCAGCGGTCCGCTGCGTATAGAGCCCGGCCAGTCGGGCAGTTGGCAGACCCGTCTGTACGCCGGTCCCAAGGCGCAGGATCGCCTCGAGGACGTGGCCGAGGGCCTGGCGCTGACCGTCGACTACGGCAAGCTGACGGTCATCGCCCAGCCGGTGTTCTGGCTGCTGAGCACCATTCACGGCGTGGTCGGCAACTGGGGCGTGGCCATCATCCTGGTGACCCTGCTGATCAAGCTGGCGTTCTACCGCCTGTCGGCGGCCAGCTACCGGTCCATGGCCCACATGCGCAAGGTGCAGCCGAAGATCATGGCGCTGCGCGAGCGCTACAAGGAAGACCGCCAGCAGCTCAACGAGAAGATGATGGAGCTGTACCGCACCGAGAAGATCAACCCGCTCGGCGGCTGTCTGCCGATCCTGGTGCAGATTCCGGTGTTCATCGCCCTGTACTGGGTGCTGCTGGAAAGCGTGGAGCTGCGCCATGCGCCGTTCATGCTGTGGATCCAGGACCTGTCCGGTGCCGACCCGTACTACGTGCTGCCGGTGCTGATGGGCGTGTCGATGTTCGTGCAGCAGCGCATGACGCCGATGATCGGCATGGAACCGATGCAGCGACGCATCATGCTGGCCATGCCGCTGGTGTTCACGGTGTTCTTTGCCCTGTTCCCGGCGGGTCTGGTGCTGTACTGGTTCGTCAACAACGTGCTGTCGATCGCCCAGCAGTGGTTCATCAACCACCAGTTGGAGCGCAAGGCCGCGGCCTGAGCGTGCCTGCCGACACCATCGCCGCCATCGCCACGCCGCACGGGCGCGGCGGTGTCGGCATGGTGCGGATATCCGGGCCGGCCGCCGCCACCATCTGCCGCACCCTGACCGGCCGTCTGCCGCCGCCGCGCCAGGCGCAGCTGGCGACGTTTCGCGACGCCGGCGGCGAAGCCATCGATCACGGCCTGTGCCTGTACTTCCCGGCACCGCGCTCGTTCACCGGCGAGGATGTCGTGGAGCTGCACGGTCACGGCGGGCCGGTGGTCATGGACCTGCTGCTGGCGCGCGTGCTGGCGCTGGGTGCGCGCCAGGCGGCGCCGGGCGAGTTCAGCCAGCGGGCGTTTCTGAACGACAAGCTGGACCTGGCGCAGGCGGAGGCGGTGGCCGATCTCATCGACGCCGCCAGTGCCAGCGCCGCGCGCGCCGCCCTGCGCAGCCTGGACGGTGCCTTCTCGCACACCGTGCGGGCACTCACCGAGCGCCTGATCAGCCTGCGCGTGCAGATCGAGGCCGGACTCGACTTTCCGGACGAGGAGCTCGAACTCGACGCCGACGGCGCGTTGACCCGGGCGGCGGATGCCCTGGCGCGCGAACTGGAGGCCCTGGTGGCGCGCGCCGGCGAGGGTCGTCTGCTGCGCGAGGGCCTGACCGTGGTGCTGGCC
>DQBD01000295.1:0-741 GCA_003526065.1 Gammaproteobacteria bacterium
GAGCGTCGCTGGCACGACTGCGCGCGCCTGTTCGTCGGCACCGACGTGGCCCCGCTTCATGCCGCGGTCGAAGTCCTGCCACTGCGCATTCCTGCCGTAGTAGCCGGACTGGCAGGCGTCGAACTCGGTCAGGTCGTCCGGCGTTGCCAGGCCACTGGCGCTGTAGAAATCCTCGTACTGGCGCAGGCGCCGGCGCCGCTGGTCGGGCGACTCGCCCTTCATGGCGATGCACCTGACGGTGACCTCGGTCTCGTCCGGCGACAGCGGGCGCCAGCTGCGCACCTGGGTGGAGATGCCGTCGAACAGGATCACGTTCGGGTAGATCAGCACCTGGCGCAGGCGGGCGGCCATCCAGCGGGCGCGCGGCTCGCCGAAGCGCTCGACCAGGCGCTCGAACTGCATGCCGGCGGCGCGGTCGCGGTAGTTGGCGACGTCGAACCAGATCAGCACGTGGCCGTTGCCGAGGTCGTAGTTGCCGTTGGCCAGTTGCGGGTTCAGCACCTGGATGGCCTTGACCTCGTCCTTGCCGGAGGTCTGGGCGGCCTTTCTGGCCCGCTGCCCGGCCAGGTTGAAATAGGAGGCGTGCACCACGTCCACGTGGTACCCATCGACGCCGTTCTCGGCCTGCATCTTCCAGTTGCCGTGATGGGTGTACACCGACTGCCCCGGCAGCACCTCCAGCCCGTGCTCGGACTGGTCGGCGAACATGTCCAGGAAAATCGCCGCGCCGGCCAGGTGCTC
>DQBD01000295.1:1080-2694 GCA_003526065.1 Gammaproteobacteria bacterium
TCCAGCAACGTGCCCTGGTTGTCGAACACCCAGCCGTGATAGGGACAGGCCCACTGCCGGGCGTTGCCCTTGCGCTTGCGGCACACGTTGGCCCCACGATGACTGCAGGCGTTCACGAAGCCACGCAGCTGGCCGTCGGCACCGCGGGCGATGATGACCGGCTGGCGCCCCATCACGGTGGTGATGTAGTCGTTGGGGTTCGGCAGCTCGCTGTCGTGGGCAATGTAGATCCAGTTGCCCTCGTAGATGTGCTTCAGTTCCGCCTCGAAAATCTCGGGATCGGTGTAGATCGAGCGATGCACCTTGAAGGTTTCGCCCGGCTTGTCGACGACACGCCAGCGCAGGTCTTCCGGTTTCATGGGGCACTCCTGTGAACAAAGACGGAAAAAGCCGGCGCGCGACCTGCGCGTCCGTCGCAGCCCGCCCCGCCGGTGGAGGCCAAGCTTGCCCGCTGCGCCAGGGCGCAGATTGACGGCCGTCAAGCGCACCCGCAGCGCCGACCGAATGGTCGGTCCAAGCCGCTTTACACGCCCCTGTCGGGCGGCTAACGTGCTGGAAAAAAGCGAACACGTCGCCGGCAGTCACCGGACGAACGCCATCGCAACATCAAGAGGAGCACTGCCGCATGAACAGACCGCGCGATTACGCGGATCTCGCGCGCGTGGACCGCACGCACGTCAGCCTCTACACGGACCCTGCGGTGTTCCACGACGAGATGGAGCGCGTCTTCTACCGCTCCTGGGTCTACGTGGCGCACGACAGCGAGATCCCGAACCCCGGCGACTTCAAGACCACCTACATCGGCCTCGTGCCGGTGATCGTCACGCGCGGCGCCACCGGCAAGGTGCACGTGCTGATCAACCGCTGCACCCACCGCGGCGCCACCGTGTGCCCGACCGAGAAGGGCAACGCCGACAGCTTCACCTGCCCCTATCACGGCTGGCAGTACGCGCCGGACGGGCGCCTGGTGTCGGTCGGCCTGCCCAAGGGCTACAACGACGGCGAGATCGACCTTGCCGCGCTTGGCCTGCGCGAAGCGGCCAAGGTGGACAGCTACCGCGGCATCCTCTTCGCCAGCCTGCTGGAAGTGCCGGACATCACGCTGGAGCAGAAGCTCGGCGGCATCCGGCCGGTGATCGACATGTACATGGACCTGTCGCCGGCGGGCGAGGTCCTGGTCGGCCACAGCGGCGTCTACAAGCACCCCTATCACGGCAACTGGAAGATCCAGACCGAGGGTTCGGTGGAGGGCTACCACGCCATCTTCACCCACCAGACCGCGCTCGACGTGATGGCACGCAAGATGGGCGCCTTCCTGCGCGGCTTCCAGAACTCCGGCCTGAAGGGCCGCGACGTCGGCTACGGCAACAACGTGCTGGAGGTGTACCGGCTGTCCGACGAGCAGGTGCACCAGCGCTGGCCCAAGCAGTACATCGAGAGGCTGTGCGACGCCCACGGCGAGCGGCGCGCCATGCAGGCACTGCGCAACCGCTTCAACCTGGTTGTCTTCCCGAATTTCGCGATCCTGGAGTATCAGTTCCGCGTCATCCGGCCGATCGAGCCGGACTTCACCGAGGTGCGCATCTACCACACCACGCTGAAGGACGCGCCGGC
>DQBD01000034.1 GCA_003526065.1 Gammaproteobacteria bacterium
GCGGCGTGCTCAAGCCCGGCATGCCGGCCGACGGGCGCATCGATACCGGCGCCACCGCGGCGCAGGCGCACAGCGGACCCGGCGCCACCACGCCGTGACCGAGGCACAGCCGGCCGTCATCCGTCTGGACGGCCTGCACAAGACCTACGCGCGCGGGCGCGTGCTGGCCGTGGACGGTGTCTCGCTGAGCGTGCCGCGCGGCCACGTGTACGGGCTGATCGGCCCCGACGGCTGCGGCAAGACGTCGATCCTGCAGGTGCTGGCCGGCGTGCTGTCGGCCGACGCCGGTCATGCCGAGGTGGCGGGCATCGACGTGCTGCGCCGGCCCGAGGCCGTCAAGCCGCTGATCGGCTACATGCCGCAGGGCCTTGGACTGAACCTGTACGACACCCTCAGCGTGGCGGAGAACATCGCGTTCTTCCGCGCCCTGCGCCAGGTGCCGCCCACGCGGTTTCGTGACAACGCCGAACGCCTGCTGGCCATGACGCGCCTGTCACCCTTCCTGGACCGCCCGGCGGGCAAGCTGTCCGGTGGCATGCGCCAGAAGCTGGCGCTGATCTGCACCCTCATCCACCTGCCGGACATCCTGCTGCTGGACGAGCCGACCACCGGGGTCGATCCGATCTCGCGGCGCGACTTCTGGAGCATCATTCACGATCTGGTCGCCACGCGCGACGTGACGGTGCTGCTGACCACCTCCTACATGGACGAGGCCGAGCGCTGCACCCGCGTCGGCCTGATGAACCACGGCCGCCTGATCGCCGAAGGCACGCCGGCCCAGTTGTGCGAGGCACTGCCGGGCCGGCTGGTCAGCGTCAGCGGCGCGGCACCCCAGACCGTGCTGCCGCGGCTGGCTGCCTGGCCACAGACACTCGCCACGGCGCTGTTCGGGCGCGAGGTGCACGCCCTGCTGGACGACGGCTGCATCGACGTTGCCGCCCGGCTGCAGGCCGATGGCATCGGGCCGGTCGAGGTACAGGACATCCCGCCGGGGCTCGAGGACGTGTTCGTGCACCGCGTGGCGCACGGCGGCGCCGGTGTCGACGCCCCGCCCCCCGTCCTGAGCGCCGGCAACGCCGACACGACCGTGGCACCGGTTCGTACCGACACGCTCACCTGCCGTTTCGGCAGCTTCACTGCGGTCGATGCGGTGGACCTGGCCGTGGAGCCAGGCGAGATCTTCGGCCTGCTGGGACCGAACGGCGCCGGCAAGACCACGCTGATCAAGATGCTGTGTGGCCTGCTGCGGCCGAGCGCCGGCCGGGCCCAGGTGCTCGGCATCGACCTGTCACGCGGGCGCGACCGCCGGCGCCTTCGCGCCCGCATCGGCTACATGTCGCAGCGTTTCTCGCTGTACCGCGACCTGACCGTGCGCGCCAACCTCGACCTGTACGCCGGCCTCTATGCCCTGCCACGCGGCCAGCGCGCGGAGCGCATAGACACCCTGCTGGGCGGACTCGAGCTGTCCACCTACGCGCAGCGCGTGACGCGCGACCTGCCCTCCGGGCTGCGCCAGCGGGTGGCGCTGGCCGCCGCCCTGCTGCACGAACCCAGGCTGCTGTTCCTGGACGAGCCGACCTCCGGCGTCGACCCGCTGGCGCGGCGCGAGTTCTGGGATCTGGTGCACCTGCTGGCGCGCGGCAGTCGCATCACGGTGCTGGTGTCGACGCACTACATGGACGAGGCCGAGCACTGCGATCGGCTGGGCCTGATGCACCAGGGCCGGCTGATCGCCGTCGACGCGCCGGACGCGCTGCGCGCGCGTGCCGGCCGCGAGGGCGGTCCGGTGGTGGCGGTCGATGCCAGTGACTTCGCCGCCGCCTACCAGGTGCTGCACGAGGCGTTCCCGGACGCCATGCTGTATGGCCGGCGCATCCAATGGCAGACCGCCACGCCGGACACGGACACCGACCGCGCACGCACCCTGCTGGCCGGGGCACAGGTCGACGGCGATCTGCGTCAACTCGGCCTGACGATGGAAGAGGCGTTCGTGCACTTCGTCAGCCGCAGCGAGGCGGACCATGCCTGAGCCGCTGCACCGCACGGCGGCCATCGTGGTCAAGGAAACGCGCGAGCTGCTGCGCGACCCGATCTATCTGGGCCTGTCGTTCGTCATCCCGATGGTGATGATCCTGCTGTTCGGCTTCGGCCTGTCGCTGGACGTGAAGAACCTGCCGCTGGTGTTTGCCGACCACGACCGCTCGCCCTACAGCCGCGATTACATCGACGGCTTCACGCACTCGGAATACTTCACGTTGGTCGGCATCGAGACCGATCCCGCCACGCTCGAGCGCTGGCTGCGCTCCGGCCGGGCGCGGGTGATCATCGACCTGCCGCCGGATTTCGGCCGGCGCATCGCCAGCGGTCGGCCGGTGAATGTCGGCGTCACCATCGATGGCTCCTTTCCCTCCCGCGCCGGCGTCATCAACGGCTACGTCGCGGCCATCAACGCGCTCCACAACCAGCGCCTGCTGCGCCAGGCCCGCGGCACCGACAGCGTCCTGCCGGTGCAGATGGATCTTTCGGTCTGGTACAACCCCTCGCTGGAGAGCAAGAACACCATCGTGCCGGGCCTGCTGGTGCTGATCCTGATGCTGTTTCCGGCCATCCTGGGCGCGCTGCTGATCGCCCGCGAGAAGGAATCCGGCACCATCTTCAACTTCTACGCCTCACCGGTGCGGCGCAGCGAGATCATCCTCGGCAAGCTCCTGCCGTATCTGGCCGTGGCCCTGCTCGACTACCTGCTGATCTACGCCGTCTCGCGGCTGGTGTTCGACGTGCGCTTCGTCGGCAGCGTGGCGCTGCTCAGTGTGGGTGCGGTGCTGTACTCGGTGTGCACCATCGGCATCGGGCTGCTGATCTCCATTCTGTGCCGCAGTCAGCTGGCCGCCATGCTGACCACCTTTCTGGTCACCGTGACCCCGGCCTTCAACTACTCCGGCTTTCTGACGCCCGTGGCCGCCATGGACGAGGTCGGCCAGCTCATCGCCCAGTTCATCCCGGCCACGCATTTCATGACCGTGGTGCGCGGCTGTTATCTGAAGGGGCTGGGGCTCGATTTCTACTGGCCCAACCTGGCCGCGCTGTGCCTCTACGCGGCGGTGGTCTACGGCCTGTGCGGGGCACTGCTGCGCAAGAGGATCGGCTGATGTGGGGTCGCCTGGGGGCCATGGTGCTCAAGGAGTTCCGCCAGCTGGCCGCCGACCGGGCCATCGTGCTCATTCTGATATGGGGCTTCCTGGGCGCCGTGTACATCGCCGGGCGCGCCGTCTCCATGGACATCAACAACTACCCGGTGGCAGTGCTGGACCTGTCGCGCAGCAACGAAAGCCGCGAACTGATCGCCCGCCTGCGCGCCCCCTACTTCAAGGTGGTCACCCAGCTGCGCAGCGACGCCGACCTGACCGACACCCTGGACCGCGGCGCCGCCAGCGTGGCGCTGGTCATTCCCCCCACCTTCGCGCGTGACGTGCAGGCCGGCGAGGGCCGGTTCCAGGTGATCTCGGACGGCACGCAGTCGCAGATGGCCACGTTGGCCGGCGGCTACATCACCCAGCTGGCGGGCGACTACAGTGTCGCGCTGCTCGAACGCCGGCGCGGGCCAACCGACCGCCTGCTGGCCAACCTGCCGCAGGTGGATGCGCGACCGCGGGTCGAATTCAACCCCAACATCACCTCGGCGTGGTTCACCAGCCTGCTGGAGCTGTTCAACATGATCACCATGATCTCCATGCTGCTGACCGCCGCCGCCCTGGTGCGCGAGAAGGAGCATGGCACGCTCGAGCAGCTGCTGGTGAGCCCGTTGCGACCGGCGGAGCTGTTCGCCGCCAAGATCATCCCCACCGTGGTGGTGGTGCTGGTGCTGTCGCCGGTGTCGTTGTTCGGCATCGTCGGCGGTGTGTTCGGCACGCCGCTGCGCGGCAGCGTGCTGCTGTTTTACGCGGTGTCCGTGCTGTACATCACGTCGGTGGCCAGCCTCGGCATCTACATCGCCCTGCTGGCGCGCAACCTGGCGCAGGCCATGATGGTGCTGTTCCTGATTCTGTTTCCCATGCTGTTCCTGTCCGGCGCCACCACGCCGCCGGAAAGCATGTCACCGTGGATGCGTTACGCCACGCTGATCTCGCCCATGCGCTACTACATCGACTTCGGTTACCAGGTGCTGTTCAAGGGCAACGGCCTGGCCTATGTCTGGCACGACATCCTGGGCATGCTGGTACTCGGCGGGCTGATGTTCGGCTTCTCGGTGCTGCGTTTTCGACGCGTCCTGGGCTGACACCGCACCGCCGGTCGGTCAGCACGGGCGCAGCGGTGTCGGCACGCGATACGGCGCGGTGGTGTCGATGACAATCACGTGTTCGCGCTCACGTTCCGTCACTGGCCGGTAGCCGGCCTGCTGGGCCTCCAACACCGTGGCCGTGCCCTCGGAAGCATCACCGCAGCGCGCCGCCAGCCGCTCGCGCAGCACCGATTCCGGCGCACGACACGACACGATGTGGAACGGGACGTGCAGCTGACTGGCCAACCGTGCGAAACGTTGCCGCTGGCCGGCCGCCAGAAAGCTGGCATCCACCAACACCGGCCAGCCGGCCCGCAGAAGACCGCGCGCCAGCTGCGCCAGGCGCCGGTAGGTACGGGCGGTCACCTCGGCGTCGTAGGCTCCCTCCCCGACCCCCGACTGGCTGCTTGCCAGCGCGTTCAGACCCAACAGGCGCTTGCGCTCAACGTCCGAGCGCAAACGGATCAGCGGCAGCCGCTCGACCAGCCAGTCGGCGTAGCGGGTCTTGCCGGAACCGGTCAGACCGTGGGTAATGGCCAACCACGGCCGACGTGGCCGACGGATGGTCTCGGCCAGCCGCATACAGCTCGCGCATTCGCGCAGCGCTGCCATGCGCCGGCCGGGCACCACCGCGCCGCCGGCACGCATCAGCGCCACCTTGGCCCGCACCAGGGCCCGGTACACCTCGAAGAAGTCGACCAGCGGCACGCCGTCGTAGTCTCCGGTGTGCTGCAGGTAGCGGTCTCGTACGCGCCGGGCCAGGTCCGGCCGCCCGCGCCGCGCCAGGTCCATGGTCAGGAATGCCAGTTCGCCGTGCACGTCCTGCCAGCGCAGTGCCGGGTCGAACTCGATGCCGTCGAACGGCAGCGGCGTCCCGTCGAACCACACGATGTTGCCCAGATGCAGATCACCGTGGCACTCGCGCACCCGACCGCCGGCGCGGCGGCGCGTAAGCAACGCACGACGACGGTGGTATTCGTCCTCGCTCCACGCCGCC
>DQBD01000168.1:0-4110 GCA_003526065.1 Gammaproteobacteria bacterium
GAAGATGATCACCGGCGATCACGCCACCACGGCGGCGGCCATCGGCCGTCAGGTCGGCCTTGGCAACACCAAGCAGGTGCTCACCGGCGCCGACCTGGAGCAGATGGACGACGCCGCGCTGGCGGCAGCGGTACTCCATACCGACGTGTTCGCGCGCACCAGCCCGGAACACAAGCTGCGCCTGGTGATGGCCCTGCAGGGTCACGGCATGACCGTGGCCATGACCGGCGACGGCGTCAACGATGCCCCGGCCCTGCGCCGCGCCGACGCCGGCATCGCCATGGGACTGAAAGGCAGCGAGGCGGCCAAGGAAGCCGCCGACCTGGTGCTGGCGGACGACAACTTCGCCACCATCGTCGCCGCCGTGCGCGAGGGGCGCACGGTCTACGACAACATCCGCAAGGTCATCAGCTGGACCCTGCCGACCAACGCCGGCGAAGCGGCCACCATCATCCTGGCGCTGCTGCTGGGCCTGACGCTGCCGATCACGGCGCTGCAGATCCTGTGGGTGAACCTGATCACCGCGGTCACGCTGGGCATCGCGCTGGCCTTCGAACCGACCGAGGAGCGCACCATGCACCGCCCGCCGCGGCCACGCGACGCGCCCCTGCTCAGCGGCCGGCTGGTGTGGCTGATCGCGCTGGCGGCGCTGCTGTTCATGTGCGGGGTGTTCGGCATCTACAGCTACGCCCTGCAGCGCGGCTACTCCATCGAGCTGGCGCGCACGCTGGCCATGAACACGCTGGTGGTGATGGAGATCTTCTACCTGTTCTACATCCGCCACCTGCACGGCACCTCGCTGACCCGCGAGGCGGTACGCGGCACGCGCGCCGTGTGGGGCGCCGTGCTGACGGTCACCGCCGGCCAGTTCGCCGTCACCTACCTGCCGCCGCTGCAGGCGGTGTTCGAGACGCGGGCGGTGGCGTTCGCCGACGGCGCGCTGGTGGTGGCCATCGGCGTGGCGCTGATGGCGCTGCTGGAACTCGAGAAACGGCTGCGGCTGAGCCTGCGCTGAGACGGGAAAGGGCCGCTCAGCGCCGCCGCCAGGTGGTGCCGCCGGCGCCGTCCTCCAGCACCACGCCGGCCTCGGTGAGCTGCGCGCGAATGGCGTCGGCACGGGCGAAGTCGCGCGCCTTGCGCGCCGCCAGGCGCTCGTGCACCAACGCCTCGATGTCGGCGTCGGACGGTCCGCCGGCATCCGCGCCACCTTTCAGGAACGCCTGCGGGTCGTCCTGCAGCAGGCCGAGCACACCGCCCAGCCGGCGCAACGTGGCAGCCAGCTCGTCCACCCGTCCCGGCACCTCGGTGCGGTTCAGGTCGCGCACCAGGTCGAACAGCACGGCGATGGCGACCGGCGTGTTGAAGTCGTCCTGCATGGCGGCATCGAAGCGCGCCAGGTAGCCGGCATCCGGCGCCGCGTCGGTCGCCGCCCCGGCGCGGTCCAGCGCCCGGTAGCAGCGGGCCAGCGCCTCGCGCGCGGCGTCGAGCGCGGCGTCCGAGTAGTTCAGCGCACTGCGGTAGTGGCTGGCCAGCAGGAAGAACCGCAGCACTTCGGGCTGGTAGCGGGCCAGCACATCGCGGATGGTGAAGAAGTTGCCGAGCGACTTCGACATCTTCTCGTCGTCGATGCGCACGAAACCGTTGTGCATCCACACGTTCACATACGGCTCGCCGGTGGCCGCCTCGGACTGGGCGATCTCGTTCTCGTGGTGCGGAAAGATCAGGTCGTAGCCGCCGCCGTGGATGTCGAAATGGTTACCCAGGCACTGCGTGGACATGGCCGAGCATTCGATGTGCCAGCCCGGCCGGCCGTCGCCCCACGGGGACGGCCACGACGGCTCACCCGGCTTGGCCGCCTTCCACAGGGCGAAATCCAGCGGATCGGCCTTGGCCTCGTTCACCTCCACCCGCTCGCCGGCGCGCAGGTCCTCCACCACCCGGTGCGACAGGCGCCCGTACTGCTCGAACCGCTGCACGGCGTAGTACACGTCGCCGTTGTCGGCGCGGTAGGCGTAGCCCTTGTCGATGAGGGCGCCGATCATGGCGATGATGTCGGCAATGTGGCCGCTGGCCCGCGGCTCGTCGTCCGGCGGCTGCACCCCCAGCCGCGCGAGATCCTCGTGCATGGCGGCGATATAGCGCTGCGTCAGCGCCTCGGTGGTCTCCCCGTGCTCGGCCGCCCGACGAATGATCTTGTCGTCGATGTCGGTGATGTTGCGCACGTAGTGGACGTCCAGCCCCAGGTGGCGCAGGTAGCGCACCACCATGTCGAACACCACGAACACCCGCGCATGCCCCACGTGGCAGTAGTCGTAAACGGTGGCGCCGCACACGTACATGCGTACCGTGCCCGGAACCAGGGGGCGCAGCGGCTGTTTGTCGCCGGTAAGGGTGTTGTGGATCAGCATGCCCTGGGCCTTGATGCGGAAAAGCGGCGGAATGATACCGCCTGACCACCGCACTGCCGGCCACACGCCGCCAGGCTGCTAAAGTAGGCGTCCCATCCCAACCCCGATGCGTGCCATGTCGTTTCGCCTGCTCCTGTCCCTGGTGTTTGGCCTGCTGCCCGTGGCCGCCTTTGCCCAGGAGACCCATCCCGTGACCGTCAACGTCGTACTCGAAACCAACCTCGGCAAGATCGGCCTCGAGCTGTATCCGGACAAGGCCCCGGAGACGGTGGCCAACTTCACCGACTATGTGCGCGCCGGCCACTATGACGGCACCGTGTTCCACCGCGTGATCCCGAACTTCATGATCCAGGGCGGCGGCTTCAACGCACAGTTGCAGCAAAAGCCCACCAACGCACCGGTACCGAACGAGGCCGACAACGGGCTCAAGAACGACCGCGGCAGCATCGCCATGGCGCGCACCGCCGATCCGCACTCGGCCAGCGCACAGTTCTTCATCAACGTGGCCGACAACGGCTTCCTGAATTTCACCGCGCCGACCCGTCAGGGCTGGGGCTACGCGGTGTTCGGCAAGGTGACCTCCGGCATGGACGTGGTCGACGCCATCGTCGCCCTGCCGACCGGCGCCGCCGGGCCGTTCGGGTCGGATGTGCCCAAGCAGGCGGCCATCATCGAATCGGCGCGGGTGCTCGACGCCGACTGATGCTGCGGCTTTTCATCGCCGACCTGCACCTGCGCGCCGAGGCGACCGACCAGGCGCGCCTTGGCCGCTTTCTGACGCGCTTCGGCGCCGGCAGCGAGCTGTTCGTGCTCGGTGACCTGTGCGACCTGTGGCTGGGCGACGATATCGACCTGCCACGCTTTGCGCCGGTCGTGGACGCGCTCGCCGCCTACGCCGCCCGCGGCGGCCAAGCGCACGTGATGGTCGGCAATCACGACTTTCTGTTCGGCGAGGCGTTTTTCGCGCACAGCGGCGCCCGTCCCCTGCCCGACCCGACCGTCATCGAACACGCCGGCCACCGCCTGCTGCTGACGCACGGCGACACGCTGTGCACCGCGGATGTCGACTACCAGGCGTTCCGGACGCGCATCCGGGCACCGCAGTTCGTGGCTGATTTCCTGGCCAAGCCGCCGGCCGAGCGGGTGCAGGTCGCGCGCGGGTTTCAGGACGCCAGCCGCACGGCCACCGCCGCCAAGGCGGCAGACGTGATGGAGGTGGACACGGCGGCTGCCACTGCGGCGCTGCGGGAGGCGGACGCGGACATGCTGCTGCACGGCCACACCCACCGCCCGGGCGTGCACCGCCTGGACGCCGGCAAGCGGGTGGTGCTAGGGCCCTGGTACGACGGCGAAAGCGCGCTCGTCTGGCCGGCCGACGGCCCGCCGCAGCCGATCAACATGGGCTGCAACGCTAACGACCTGATCGATTGAGCACGAGCGCCGCGCCAAGGCATCCGCGGCACGCGGATGTGCCGCGCGTGCTCGACGCAGCGCGCTGAACACGCCCCCCCCGAAAACCACGCGTTTCGGGGGCGGGGGCTGGGCGGCCCCGGACGGACCGACCCGGCCTCTCAAATCAAGGCGTCTGCGCGTTTTCCTTCGGCGGCGCGATCATGTCGCGCGCCGACAGCCCGGTCGGCAGCAGCGACCAGCTGGCCACGTAGATGGTGGAGTAGGCGCCGGCGATCACGCCCAGCAGCAT
>DQBD01000168.1:4446-5652 GCA_003526065.1 Gammaproteobacteria bacterium
CATGGTCTCGTTCACCGAGCGGTTGATGACCTCGCGCGTGCTGGCCTTGCGCATGCGCGGGAAGTTCTCGCGGATGCGGTCGTAGATGACCACCGTGTCGTTGATGGAGTAACCGATCACCGTCAGCACCGCCGCCACCACGGTCAGGTCGAATTCCAGCCCGATCAGCGAACAGAACCCCACGGTGATGATGGCGTCGTGCGCCAGCGACACGATGGCGCCGATGGCGAAGCGGTACTCGAAGCGGAACGCCACGTAGGCGCCGATGGCCAGCACCGCGTACAACAGCGCCAGGGCGGCGTTGGTCACCAGCTCGTCGCCCACCTGCGGGCCGACGAATTCCACCCGCTGGAGCGTCACCCCGTCAGTGCCGCCGGCGTCGAGCGCCTGGAGCACGCGCGTGCTGAGCTCGCCGCCGGACCCGGCCTCACCGACCGGAATGCGCACCAGCACCTCACTGCGGGTACCGAAGTACTGCACCACGGCCTTGTCCAGACCGTGGCCGGCCAGCGCCGCCTGTACCTGCGGCAGCTCCACCGGCGCCGGATACTGCACCTCGACCAGTGTGCCGCCGGTGAAATCGATGCCGAAGTTGAGGCCGCGCACCGCCAGTGACACCACCGACGCCACCACCAGCAACGCTGACAGCGCCAGCATCACCGGCGCGTAGCGCATGAAATCGACTTTGAAGGCCGGCTGTGCCATGGCTCAGCTCCGCGCGGCAGACGCCGCGCGGCGGCCGCGCGGCTGGATGAGGTTGACCAGGGCACGGCTCACGAACACCGCCGTGAACACGGTGGTGACGATGCCGATCGACAGCGTCACGGCAAACCCCTTGACCGGGCCGCTGCCGAAAATGAACAGCAGCAAACCGGCCAACAGGGTGGTGACGTTGGCGTCCAGAATGGTCCCGAAGGCACGCGCGTAGCCGGCGGCGATACTGGCCTGCGGCGAGTTGCCGTTGCGCAGTTCCTCGCGGATGCGCTCGTTGATGAGCACGTTGGCGTCCACCGCCATGCCCAGCGTCAGCACGATGCCGGCGATTCCCGGCAGGGTGAGCGTGGCCTGCAACAGCGACATGACGGCCACGATCAGCACCAGATTCCCGGCCAGGGCGATGTTGGCCATCATGCCCAGCGTCCGGTAGCGCACGGCCATGAACAGCACCACCAGCAACAGCGCCATCAGCACTGCGCGCTCGCCCTT
>DQBD01000168.1:5976-8735 GCA_003526065.1 Gammaproteobacteria bacterium
GCCGCCAGCGAGCCGGCACGCAGCAGCAGCGCCAGGTCGCGCGCCTCGCGGGCGTTGTCCATGCCGGTGATCTGGAACCGCCGCCCGAGGCGGTCCTGGATCACCGGCGCGGTGATCACCTCTTCGGTGCGGCGGTTGCGCCGCTCGAGCGTGCCGTCCGGCTGGCGCACGGTGTCGGTCTTGTTCTCGATGAACACCACCGCCAGCCGGCGGCCGATGTTGTCACCGGTGACGCGCTCGAAAATGCCCGCGCCGCGCCCGTCCAGCGACACGTGCACCACGGCGCCAGCGGACTGCTGGTCGAAGCCCGAGGCGGCGTCGGTGATGTATTCGCCGGTCAGGATGGCGCGATCCTTGAGCAGGATCTGTCCGCCGTCGCGCGTGGGATACAACCGCGAGCCGGGCGGCACGCGGCCGGCCACGGCACTCCCCAGGTCGTGCTCCTCGTCCACCAGCTTGAATTCCAGGGTGGCGGTGGCGCCCAGCACTTCCTTGGCGCGGGCCGTGTCCTGCACGCCCGGCAACTGCACGATGATGCGGCTGTCGCCCTGCTGCTGCACCACCGGCTCGGCAACGCCCAGTTCGTTGACGCGGTTGCGCAGGGTGGTCATGTTCTGTTGCAGCGCCAGGCGTCGCACCTCGCGCAGGTAGGCGTCCCCCAGCCGACCGATCAGTCGCTGCGCGTCACCGGAGGCGGTCTCCACGACCAGCTCCGGATGCGTGCGTTCGATCAGCTGCTGCGCCTGCGCCACGTCGGTGTCGGCGCGCAGACGCACCTCGACCGCGCTGCTGCCGTCGGGCTCGGCCACCCGGCGCGCCCACTCGTAACGCAGGCGCTGCTCGCGCAGCAGCTGGCGCAGGTCGTCGACCAGCCGGTCCTCGGCCGCGCGCACGGCAGCGGCGGTGTCCACTTCCAGCAGGAAATGCACACCACCGCGCAAATCCAGGCCGAGGAACATCGGCTGCGCCCCGAGCGCACCCAGCCACGGCGGCGCCGCCGGCACAAGATTCAGTGCCACCGTGTAATCGGACCCCAGGCGCGCGCGCACCACATCCTGCGCCTCGAGCTGCTGATCGGTGTCGGCGAACCGCACCGTAAGCCCCTCGTCGGTGATGGCGATCGCACGCGCCTGCAAGCCGGCCGCCTGCAGCGCGTCACTGACCTCGCGCTGGGCATCGGCATCCACCACCCGCCCGCGCTGGCCGGAAATCTGCAGGGCCGGATCGGTGCCGTAGACATTGGGCAGGGCGAACAGCGCACCCAGCACCAGCACCGCGGCCAACAGCAGGTTGACCCACCAGGGATAACGGTTCATGTGGGCCGTCTCAGAGGGTGTTCAGCGTCCCTTTCGGCAGCAGCTGACCTACCGCCTGCTTCTGCACCTTGACCTCGACCCCGTTGGCGATCTCGACCGCCAGGAACTGTTCGGTGACGCGCACCACGCGCCCGGCCAGGCCACCGGCAACCACCACCTCGTCACCGGCCTTGATCTCGCTGACCATCTTGCGGTGTTCCTTCTGCCGCTTCATCTGCGGCCGAATCATCATGAAGTAGAACACCACGAACAGGGCCAGCACGAAGAACATGCTTTCGAAACCCGGCGGCGACGCGGCGGCCGCCGGCGCCTGCTCGGCAAAGGCATCGCTGATGAACATCGACATGCGCGTTTCCCTAGCTTGTGACGAGGCAGTTTCCGCCCCCGAAAAAAGGCGCCGGATTATGCCACAGGGGGTACCGGCAGCCCCTGGCGACCGTAGAACCCGGCCACGAACGCATCCAGTGACGCGGTCTCGATGGCGCGCCGCAGGCCCTGCATCAGTACCTGGTAGTAATGCAGGTTGTGCAGGGTGTTCAGACGCAAACCGAGCAACTCGCCGGCCTGATCCAGATGCCGCAGATAGGCACGGCTGTGGTGCTGACAGGTGTAGCAGCCGCAGTTCTCCTGCACCGGCCGGGTGTCGTCCCGGTAACGGGCGTTGCGCAGGCGCAGCACCCCCTCATCGGTGAACAGATAGGCGTGACGCGCGTGGCGGGTCGGCATGACACAGTCGAACATGTCGATGCCGCGCCGCACCGCCTCCACGATGTCCTGCGGCGTGCCCACCCCCATCAGGTACCGCGGCCGGGTTTCCGGCAGGCGTGGCCCCAGAAAGTCCAGCACACGCAGCATGTCCTCCCGCGGCTCGCCCACCGAAAGCCCGCCCACCGCGTAGCCGTCGAACCCGATATCCAGCAGGCCGGCCAGCGACGTTGCGCGCAGGTCCTCGTACACACCGCCCTGCACGATGCCGAACAGCGCCGACGGATGGTCGCCGTGCGCCTCGCGGCTGCGCCTCGCCCAGCGCAGCGACAGCTCCATCGAGCGCCGGGCCTCGGCGTGCTCGGCCGGGTACGGCGTGCACTCGTCGAAGATCATCACCACGTCGCTGCCCAGGCCGTGCTGGACGGCGATCGCCTCCTCCGGGCCCAGGAACACGCGGCTGCCGTCGATGGGCGACCGAAACTGCACCCCCTGCTCGCTGATCTTGCGCAGGGTCTTCAGGCTGTACACCTGAAACCCGCCCGAGTCGGTGAGGATCGGCCGCTGCCAGTCCATGAACCCGTGCAGTCCATCGTGCCGGCGCACGATGTCCACCCCCGGGCGCAGCATCAGGTGAAAGGTATTGCCGAGCAGGATCTGCGCGCCGGTATCGGCCACTTCCTGCGTGGTCAGCGACTTGACCGTGCCCTGCGTGCCGACCGGCATGAAGGCCGGCGT
>DQBD01000096.1:0-283 GCA_003526065.1 Gammaproteobacteria bacterium
CCGGCGGCACCTGGCTGGGCGTGACGCGTGATGGCCGCTTCGCGGCCGTCACCAACCACCGCGAGGCGTCACACACCGTCGCCCCGCTGACCTCGCGTGGCCACCTGGTGCGCGATTACCTGCTCGGTGGCACCCCGGCCGCCGACTTTCTGCGCGCACTGCACCGTCACGCCGGCGACTACGCCGGCTTCAACCTGTTGCTCGGCGATGCCGGACAGGAACGGCAGCAGGCACCGATCGTTCGGGCCCTTATCGGTTCTCCCTCGCCAGCCGCAGCCGAGGA
>DQBD01000096.1:410-9651 GCA_003526065.1 Gammaproteobacteria bacterium
CCCCTCTCCCCCCCCATGCCGGACAGTTGTGGTGGTACAGCAATCGCGGCGGCCCGCCACAACGCCTGGCACCGGGTGTTTATGGCGTATCCAACGCCCTGCTCGACACCCCGTGGCCGAAACTGCAGGCCGCCAAGGCCGCCTTCGGCGCGCTGTGCCGCACGGGCACCGCCAACACCCCGGCCCTGCTCGACCTGCTGCAGGACCGCCGCCCCCATCCGCCGCACGGCGAACCACCGGCCGGCGCCGATGCCGCGCTGGCGCGCGCCGCCAGCGCCATCTACATCGACACCCCGCGCTACGGCACCCGCTGCTCGACGGTCGTTCGCCTGCGCACCGACGGTCGGACCGAATTCGTGGAACGCTGGCACGGTCATGGCGGCGGCCAGGCGGAGTTCCGATTTTTCTCGACAGCACAAGGCAACGACACATGAGCATCTGGCGCTCCGGACTCACCGTGGAGCAGCTGAACGAACCGCGTATCGGCGGCAGCATGGCCTGGCACCTGGGCGTGCGCTTCACCGAAGTGGGACCGGACTACCTCAGGGCCACCATGCCGGTGACCGACCACACCCGCCAGCCTGCCGGCATCCTGCACGGCGGCGCCAACGTGGTCCTGGCCGAGACGATCGGCTCGGTGGCCTCGGCCATGCTGGCCGGGCACGAGCAACTGCGCCACGTCGGCCTCGAGGTGAACGCCAATCACCTGCGCAGCGTGCCCGACGGCACCGTCACCGGCACCGCCCGGCCGATACACACCGGTCGCCGCACGCAGGTCTGGGACATTCGCATCGAGGACGAGGCGGGTAGAATCACCTGCATATCCCGGCTCACAGTGATGACCGTCGGTCAGCGCTGAGGGTCGGGCCTTCGCCTGTTTCCCCCACCACTCGAGGAGCGCTCCATGAGCATCAAAGTTGGCGACAAGATTCCGTCCGTGACCCTGGCGCAGATGACCGCCGAGGGCCCCAAGCCGATTTCCAGCGACGAGGTGTTCGCCGGCAAGAAGGTCGTGCTGTTCGGCGTGCCGGGTGCCTTCACCCCGCTGTGCTCGGGCCAGCACCTGCCCGGCTTCGTGCAACTGGCCGACCAGATCAAGGCCAAGGGCGTGGACCAGATCGTGTGCGTGTCGGTGAACGATGCCTTCGTGATGGGCGCCTGGGCCAAGGATCAGCAGGTCGGCGACAAGGTGCTGCTGCTGGCCGACGGCAACGCCGATTTCGCCAAGGCCCTGGGCCTGGAGCTGGACGCCACCGGCATGGGCATCGGCATCCGCTCGCAGCGCTATGCCCTGGTCGCCGACAACGGCGTGGTCACCCACCTCGGCGTCGAGGAAGGCCGCAACTTCGAGGCCAGCAAGGCCGAGACCATCCTGGCCACGCTGTAAGGCAGGCCGCGCGCCGGCCCGTTGCCGCGGGTCGGCGCCGATACGCGGGGGCGTCGGTGCCCCCGGCGTATCGGCCTCACAACAACTAGAAAACTGCCGCATCGCGGCGCGAGAGGAGAGCCATGGATTTCGGCTTCACCGACGACCAGCTGGCCATCCGCGAGGCGGTTGCCCGCTACGGTGCCGAGCGCCTGGCACCGGGTTACATGCGACGCGAGAAGACCGGCTTCGAGCCGGGACTGGTCGAGGAAATGGGCAGCCTCGGCTACATCGCGCCCGAAATGCCGGAACACTTCGGCGGCGCCGGGCTGGACGCCGTCACCGCCGGCCTGATCGTGGAGGAGATCGCCCGCCACGACTTCAACGCCTCCTACGTGCAGCTGATGGGTTCGCTGTGCGCCACCATCGTGGCGCGCCACGCGGCGCCCGACCTGGCGCGCGAGGTGGTGGGACAGATCTGCCGCGGCGAAATCCTGATCGGCCTCGGCCTGACCGAGCCCGGCGGCGGCTCCGATGCCGCCAACCTGAAGCTGCGCGCCACGCGCCATGGCGACGTGTTCGTGCTCAAGGGCGAGAAGGCGTCCGCCTCGTTCGCCGCGCACATGCACAAGATCGTCGTGTTCGCCCGCACCGGCGCACAGGAAGACCGCGCCCGCGGCATCAGCGCCCTGCTGGTCGACATGGACAGCCCCGGCATCACGCGCCTGCCGTATGACGACCTCGGCACCAAGCCGGTCGGTCGCGGCTCGGTGTTCTTCGACGAAGTCGAGGTGCCGGCCAGCCGCCTGCTGGGCGACGAGCACCGCGGCTTCAGCCAGGTGATGGCGGGCTTCGACTACAGCCGCGGCCTCATCGGCCTGCAGTGCCTGGGGGCCGCCCGCGCCTCGCTGGACGAGACCTGGGCCTACGTGAGCGAGCGCGAGGCCTTCGGCCGGCCCATCGCCAAGTTCCAGGGCGTCACCGAGCCGCTGGCCGAGTATGAAACGCTGCTCGAGGCCTGCCGCCTGCTGTGCTACAAGACGCTGTGGCTGCGCGATCAGGGCCTGCCGCACACGTCCGAGGCGGCCATGGTCAAGTGGTGGGGCCCGAAGCTGGCATACGACATCATCCACCAGTGCCTGATCACCCACGGCCACTATGGCTACAGCACCGACCTGCCGCATCAGCAGCGCCTGCGCGACGTGCTCGGCCTGCAGATCGGCGACGGCACGGCGCAGATCCAGAAGATGATCGTCGCGCGCGAGAAGATCGGCCGCATCGCCGTGCCCTATGCCTGAGCCGCTGGCGCTCACCCGGCACGGCGCCACGGCGGTGCTGGAACTGGCCCGGCCGGACAAGTTCAACTGCCTCAGCGGCGCGCTGCACGCCGCCATCGCGGCAGCACTGGATACCGCCGAGAACGACCCCGCCTGCCGGGCGGTGCTGATCGCTGCCCAGGGCAGGCACTTCTGCACCGGAGCGGACCTCGCCGAAGTGCAGGCGCTGCGTGCCACCGGCCGCTTCGACGCATTCATCGCCCAGGGCCACCGCGTGCTGTGCCGTCTCGAAGCCTCGCCGCTGCCGGTGGTGATGGCCGTGCAGGGACTGTGCCTGGCCGGCGGCCTGGAACTGGCGCTGGCCGGCGACGTGATCCTCGCCGCCGAAGGCGCGAAATTCGGCGACCAGCACGCGCAGTACGGCCTGGTGCCCGGCTGGGGCGGCAGCCAGCGCCTGCCGCGGCGCGTGGGACTGACCCGCGCGCTGGACCTGATGTTCTCCGCCCGCTGGCTGGCGGCCGCGGAAGCGCGCGACTGGGGCCTGGTGGCGCAGGTGGTTCCGGACGCCGAACTTCGCCAGCAGGCGCTCGCCTACTGCGAGCAGCTGGCCACGCGCAGCCGACCGGGTCTCGCCGCCATGAAGCGCCTGGCACGCCAGGGGGCCGATCTGCCGCTCACCGACGCACTGACGCTCGAACAGCGCCTGGCGCTGGAAGCCATGGCCGGCCCGGATGTGGACGAGGGCCTGGCCGCCTTCGGCGAGCGACGCCCGCCGCGCTTTTCCTGAGCCGTCAGTCGTCGCTGCGCCGCGGCAGCGGCGGTCGGGCCTGCGGGTCCAGATGCAGCGCCGCCTTGACCAGCAGGTGGGCGCTGACCGGCGCGCTGATGAACAGAAACAGCGTGATCAGCAGTTCGTGCACGCTCAGAACCGGTCCTCGCACACTCAGGTACAGCGACGAGGCGATCAGAATGCAGCCGACGCCCAGCGTGGTGGCCTTGGTCGGCCCGTGCAGGCGCTTGTAGAAATCACCCAGGCGCGCCAGACCGAACGAGCCGATCAGCGCAAAGGCACCGCCGGCCAGCAACAGAAAGGCGATCAGCCAATCGAGCAGCGCGGTCATTCCATCACCTCCCGGCGCAGCACGTAGCGCGCCAGCGCCACCGTGCCGACGAAGCCGAGCACGGCGATCACCAGCGCCACCTCGAAATACAACTGGCTGCCGAAGCGGATACCCAGCAGCACCAGCAACGCCAGCGCGTTGATGTACAGCGTGTCCAGCGCCAGGATGCGATCGGGCAACGCCGGTCCGCGCAGCGCCCGCCACAGGTTGAAACCCATGGCCAGCACCAGCATGCCGGTCACCCACGGCAAAACGGCCTGCACCACGTTCACGCGAAGACCTCCATCAGCGGGCGTTCATATCGGGCCTTGATCCCGGCCACCAGAGCGTCGGGGTCGTCCACGTTCAGGGCATGCACCAGCAGGTAACGGCGGTCGGCGCTCAGATCCGACGACACGGTGCCCGGCGTCAGCGTGATGATGCCGGCCAGGGTGGCAATGCCCCAGGGATGCTCGATGTCCAGCGGCACCCACACGAAACGCGGTGTCAGCGCATCCTCGGGTCCGAGGATGCGCCGTGCCACCTCGAGGTTGGCCAGCACAATGTCCCCCAGCACCCGCGCCAGCAGGCGCGCCGCCAGCAGCGGCCGGCGCAACCGCACCGGCGCCGGCCGAAAGGGTGCCGCCAGCAACGGCAGCAGCCACGCCAGCAGCGCGCCCAACAGCAGATGCGCCGGCGCCAGGGTGTTGTTCAGCAACAGCCACACCACCAGCAGCGTGGTGCTGAGCAGCGGCTGCGGCAGCCAGCGCCTCATGGTCCGCTCCGCTGCACGGGCACCGCGCCGAGCACCGCCGTCACATACTCCGCCGATGCCAGCAACTGCCCGGCCGTCGCCTGCGTGAAGCGCACCACCGGCGCCGCCGCCAGCGCCAGCAACAGGCAGGACGCCAGCAGCACCGCCGCCGGTGTCAGCGCCAGCGCGCCGTGCCGGCCGCCCGGCAGCGCCGGCGACACCTTCCAGAACAAGCGGCTGCCAGCCCGGCTGAGCGCGATCACCAACGCCAGGCCGGACAACAGCAGCACCGCCCACACGGCGAATCCGCCCGCCTCTCCGGTGGCACTGCGCAGGATCAGCAGCTTGCCGACGAAACCCGAAAACGGCGGCAAACCGGCCAGCGTGGCGCCGGCCAGCAGGAACAATCCACCCAGCAGCACCGGCTGGCGCACCGCCGGCCCCGGCTGCAGGGCGCCACCCAGCGGCCCACGCTGGCGGCCGATCAGTTCCGCCAGCAGGAACAGCGCGGCCACCGCCAACGTGGTCTGCGGCAGGTAGTACAGCGCCGCCGCCAGGGCATCCGGCGCGGACACGCCCATGGCCGCCAGCAGCGTGCCGGCCGACACCAGCGTGAGGTAGCCGGCAAGCCGCGGCAGGGTGGCGGCGCTGAGCGCGCCCAGGCTGGCCAGCAGCACCGTGACCAGACCCAGCGGCAACAGCAGCGGCTGCGCCACGGCCAACCGCTCGCCGACGAAAATCAGCGTGAACACGCGCACGATGGCGTAGAGACCGACCTTTGTCATGATGGCGAACAGCGCCGCCACCGGCGCGCTGGCGGCGGCATAGGTCGTCGGCAGCCACAAACCCAGCGGCAACACCGCCGCCTTCAGCCCAAACACCACCAGCAACAGCAGACCGGCGGCCTGCAACAGCGCCAGGTCGGCATCGGCGGCCTGCGCCACCTTGACCGCCAGGTCGGCCATGTTCAGCGTACCGGTCACCCCGTACAACAGACTCACGCCGAGCAGGAACAGCGCCGAACCGACCAGGTTCAAGGTCACGTAATGCAGGCCGGCGTGCAAGCGTGCCCGACCGCCGCCGTGCAGCAGCAGACCGTAGGAGGCGATCAGCAGCACCTCGAAAAACACGAACAGATTGAACAGGTCGGCCGTCAGGAAGGCCCCGGCCAGGCCCATCAGCTGCATCTGGAACAACGGATGGAAAAACGCCCCGCGCGCCTGCCAGCGCGGTGCCGCCGCCAGCAGGCTGGCCAGGGCCAGGCCGGCGGTCAGCAGCAACATCAGCGCCGCCAGACGGTCCAGCGCCAGGGCGATGCCGAACGGCGCCTGCCAGTTGCCCAGCAGGTACACGCGCACCACGCCGTCGGCGGCACCGCCAAGCAGGCCACCGCACACCATCACCAGCGCGGCGGTGGCCGCCAGGTTGACCGGCAGCTGCCAGGCCGGGCGCCAGCGACCGAGCGCCAGCAGCACCACGGCGGTGGCCAGCGGCAGCACGATCGGCGCAATCAGCCAGTGACTCATGACAACGGCACCCCCGACGCCCGCCTCATGGCAGCTGCTCACGGCCGGCATCGACATGATCGTCGCCGGTGGTCCGCCGGGCGGCCACGGCCACCGCCACCAGCAGCGCGGTCATCCCGAAGCTGATGACGATGGCGGTCAACACCAGCGCCTGCGGCAACGGGTCGGCGTACTGCGCCAGCGTGGTCTCGCCCTTGCCGACGATCGGCGCGCGGTTCACCGCCAAGCGGCCCGTGGCAAAAATAAACAGGTTCACGGCATAGGACAGCAACGTCAGCCCCAGGATCACGTCGAAGCTCCGCGGGCGCAGCAACAGGTACACACCGCAGGCCACCAGCACACCCACGCCCAGCGACAACAGCAGTTCAAGCGACATCACACACCGCTCCGTGTCGGTCGACCGGCCAGACTCACCAGCGCCAGCAGCGTGGCGCCCACCACCACCGCGAACACGCCCAGGTCGAAGACCATGGCACTGGCCAGCGGCACCTCGCCGAGCACGGGCACCACCGGATGACCGCTGGCGCTGGTCAGGAACGGATGCCCCAACAGCCAGGCGGCGACGCCGGTCACCAGCGCCAGCGCGAGACCGCCGCCGATCCACTGCTCGAAGCTCTCCGGCAAGCGATCACGTACCCAGGCGCGACCACGGGCCAGGTACTGCACCAGCAGCGCCAATGCCAGCACCAGCCCCGCGATGAACCCACCGCCCGGCAGATTGTGGCCGCGCAGCAACAGATACAGCGCCACCGCCGCCGCCAGCGGCAGCAGCAGCCCGGAAAGCAGCTGCAACAGCAGCGGGTAGCGGTCGGCGGCGAGTCCGGGCTCGACCCGCGCCGGCCAGCGCAATCGCCGCATCACGGCGTGGATGATGAGCGCCGCCAGCCCCAGCACGCCGATCTCGCCCAGCGTATCGAAGCCGCGGAAATCAACGATGATCACGTTGACCGCGTTGTGGCCGCCACCGAGCGGGTAGGCATTGCGCAGGAAATAGTCGGCGATCGACAGGGTCGGTCGGGTCAACACGGCATACAGCATGGCCGCCACGCCACTGCCGAACACCAGCGCCAGCGCGGCGTCGCGCAGGCGCCGTCCGCGCGACTCCACCGGCGCCTCGACCGGCAACCGGCCAAGCGCCAACAACAGCAGGATCATGCTGACCATCTCGACCAGAATCTGCGTCAGGGCAAGATCCAGCGCCGACAGGTAGACGAAGGCCAGCCCGACCACCAGACCGGCGACGCCGAGCACGATCACCGCCGTGACGCGATAGCGATGCAGCGCCGCCGTCGCCACGGCCGCCAGCAGGCCAAGCACCCATACCGACGCCGCCAGCGGTGCCACCGGCTGACCGGCCAGCGGGCCGGCCGACAGTCCCTGGCGCCACATCGGCCAGGCCCCGGCCAGCACCGCCGCCACCAGCAGCCACAGCAGGTACCGACGCTGGCTTCCGTCGTCCAGGGCGCGGGTCACCCGCCCGGAGCCGGCCAGCACCGCATCCAGCAAGCGCATGAAGGCGGCCTTGCCACTGTAGGCCGTCAACTCGATGGTGTGCAGGTTCACCCAGCGGTGCATGCCGACGTACAGCGCCACACCACCGACCATCGCCAGCACGCTCATCAGCAGCGGCAGGTTCAGGCCATGCCACACCGCCAGGCTGTAGGCCGGCAGTTCACCCCCCAGCGCGGCACCGGCCGCCAATGCCAGCAGCGGCGCCACCGTCAGTCCCGGCAGCATCCCCACCAGCAGGCACAGCAGCACCAGCAACTCGACCGGCACCTTCATCCAGCGCGGGGGCTCGTGTGGCACCCGCGGCAGATTTTTCGGTTCACCGTTGAAGAACACGTCGTGGATGAAGCGCGCCGAGTAGGCAACGCTGAACAGACCGGCCGCGGTCGCCACCGCCGCCGGCACCCAGCCCAGCCATCCGCGGTCGCCGAGCGCCAGCGCCTCGGCGAAAAACATCTCCTTGGACAGGAAGCCATTGAGCAACGGCACGCCGGCCATCGCTGCCGCCGCCGTCATGGCCAGCGTGGCGGTGTACGGCATGTAGCGATACAGGCCATGCAGGCGACGCATGTCGCGGGTGCCGCACTCGTGGTCGATGATGCCGGCGGCCATGAACAGCGACGCCTTGAAGGTGGCGTGGTTGATGATGTGGAACACGCCGGCCACCACCGCCAGCGGCCGATCCAGGCCGAACAGCAGCGTCACCAGCCCCAGGTGGCTGATGGTGGAGTACGCCAGCAGCCCCTTGAGGTCGTGCTGGAACAGGGCCAGCACGGCACCCAGCAACAGCGTGGCGACGCCGGCTGCGCTGACCAGATAGAACCAGGCATCCGAACCGCCGAGCGCCGGATAAAGGCGCGCCAGCAGGAACACTCCCGCCTTGACCAGCGTGGCCGAGTGCAGATACGCCGACACCGGCGTCGGCGCCGCCATGGCCTGCGGCAGCCAGAAATGGAACGGAAACTGCGCCGACTTGGTGAAGGCACCCAGCAACACCAGCACCAGCGCCGGCAGGTAGTAGGGATGGGCATGCAGCGCCGGGCCGGCGGCCAGCACCGCGTCAAGCTCGTAGGAGCCGACCGCCGAGCCGATCAGCACCACACCGGCCAACAGCGCCAGACCGCCACCACCGGTGATGGTCAGCGCCATGCGCGCGCCCTGGCGGGCATCCGCGCGATGCGACCAGAAGCCAATCAGCAGGAACGAGCTGAGCCCGGTCAGCTCCCAGAACACCACCAGCAGGATCAGGTTGTCCGCCAGCACCACACCCTGCATGGCGCCCATGAAGGTCAGCAACAGGCCGTAGAAGCGGGCGATCGGCTCGCCCTCGGCCAGGTAATAGCGCGCATACAGCACGATCACCAGGCCGATGCCCAGCACCAGGCCGGCGAACATCAGCGCCAGGCCGTCCAGCCGGAAGCCGAAGTTCACCCCCAGCGTCGGCAACCACGGCCAGGCCACGCGCACAACGTCGCCGCCGGCCACCGCCGGCACGCTGCAGGCCAGCGCCGCAATGGCCAGCGCCACCACCGCCCCGGCCAGCCAGGCGCAGACGTCGCGCGCGTCATTGCGCTGCCCAAACAACACCGCCGCCCCCAACCAGGGCAGCAGCACGGCTGCCAGAAGGGTCATCGGCATGGTACTGACGGGGGATAGAGGCGGTGCATCGGTGAATTACGTCGAGTGGCGGGGGGGGCGGCCGCCCCCCC
>DQBD01000096.1:9916-10142 GCA_003526065.1 Gammaproteobacteria bacterium
GTGAATTACGTCGAGTGGCGGGCGGACCGTCCGCCACCACGGCGGCGGCTAATCCTACCTTGCCGATCCGGGCATCGCCTACCCGGCCGTCGTCAGGTGCGGCGCAGATACGTCTCGCCAAGCGCCAGCGTGAGCACCGCCCCACCGATCAGCGCCAGGCCGCCGGTATTGGTCCACGACAGCGGCTCGCCCAGCCACCACGCACCGGCCAGCATGCCGACCAGGG
>DQBD01000129.1:0-3140 GCA_003526065.1 Gammaproteobacteria bacterium
GGCGTGTTCGGACTCATGCTGCGCGCGGCGACTTCGGAATCGCGCACAGCGAGCATTGCGCGGCCGGTCGGTGCACGCAACAGGTTCATCACGCCGATCAGGCACAGTATCAGCAGCGGCAGGCACAGGAAGTAGAAGCGCTGCGGCGACGAAAAATCGACGCCGAATATCTCCACGCCGCCGACCACCATGCCGCGGCCGCCTCCGGTCACGCTCGTCCAGCGCATGGCGAGCTGCTCGACGATAACGAGGAACGCGAGCGTGGCGATGGCGAGGTAGATGCCGACGAGCCGGACCACCGGCAGCGCGACGACGGCGCCAATAATGCCCGTCAGCAGGGTCGCGGCCGGCAGCGCGGCAACAAACGGCCAGCCCCGGGACAGCAGCCAGGCGTGCGCATATGCGCCGATGGCCAGGAACGCGGCGTGGCCCAGGCTCACCTGCCCGGTGTAACCGGTCAATACCATCAGTCCGAGACCCGCGATCGCGTAGATGAAGACGAAGGACAGCTCGCCGACGTAGAACCGGTCGAGCAGGAACGGCGCGGCGACGAGGGCGGCTAGCAGCAGCGCGTACCAGAATCGCTGGCCGCCGTGCTTGACGAGCCGGATGTCCTGCTCGTAGCAAATGCGGAAAACGAAGCGCAACGCTCAGACCTTCTTTTTCTGCATCGTCGAGAATATCCCTTCCGGCCGGGCGAGCAGCACGAGCAGCAGGATGACGTAGGCCGACGTGTCGGCGAATCCCGGCGGCAGGTACAGCCCGGCGAACTGTTCGGCTACGCCGACGATCAAGCCGCCCACGATCGCGCCCGGCAGGCTGCCAAAGCCGCCGACAATCGCCGCCGCGAATGCCTTGACGCCGATGAAGCCGAGCTGCGGGTCGATCAGCGCCACCGGCCGCCCGGCGGCGGTGAGCGCGGCCAGCGCCGGCAGCAGCAGCGAGAAACCCAGGCCCGGTGTGCCGCTGACGATCTGCGTCAATGCGCCCTGCGGCCAGCCACCACCGAGCGCCCGGTCCAGCGCCGCACTGCGCGTGCTGACCACCGCGCCGGCCAACGGTGCCTCGCTGGCCCGCCAGACACCCGGAATCTGCAACGCGGCGGCGCTCACGGCACCGTCACCGGCCGAATCAGCCCGGCGTAGACGCCGATCAGCTGCACGGCGTCCGGCGCGTACACCTGCGGCGCGTACTCGACCTGATCGTCATGTTCGGAAAGCAGCACCACCTGCCCGCCGCGCCGCCGGTAGCGCTTGAGCGTGAGCAGCCGGTCACCGGTGTGCGGGTCGGGCACCAGCGCCGCCACCACGGCGCCCGGCGACGGGTCCGGGTCCTCGCGCACACCGACCAGGTCGCCCGGCAACACCCCCAGGTTCCGCATCGACCAGCCCTGCACCCGGAACAGCCAGTCCGGGCGCGGCCGGAACAGGCCGGGGTCGACCTCGAGTCGGTCTTCCACCTGATCGGCGGCCAGGATCGGCCGGCCGGCGGCGATGCGGCCGACCAGCGGCAGGCGCAGCCGCGGCGCGGGCGGCGTGGTCAGCCGCAGGCCGCGGCTGACGCCGGGCACCTTGTACAGCGCCCCGCGCTGCACCAGTTTTTCGATCAGCTCCGCCGCCGCGCGCACCGAGCAATCCAGCGCCTGCGCCAGTTCGCGCACGGTCGGCATGGCCGTGTGGCGTTCGAAATGGCGCTCGATGGCCGCAAGCGCGGCGGCCTGGCGGGGCGGCAATGGATGGGGTTCGTTCATGGCTACACAAATGTATAGCCCCGTGACCGATCGACGCAAGCCGCGCCGGCGGCGCGGCCTGTGCGCGCCCCGCTACACCACCAGGTGGCGCTGCACCAGCTCCTCGCTGAGTTCGTCGATGCCGCCGTCGGCCACCACGCTGCCGCGCTCGAGCAGGAAGAAGCGATCCGCCACACGGCGCGCGAACGGCAGTTTCTGCTCCACCAGCAGCACCGCCAGGCCGCTTTCCTGGCGCAGGCGCGTGAGCACGTCACCGATGTCGCGCACGATGTTCGGCTGGATGCCCTCGCAGGGTTCGTCCAGGATCAGCAGCTTCGGCTCCAGCACCAGCGCCCGGGCAATGGCCAGCTGCTGCTGCTGCCCGCCCGAAAGATCGCCGCCGCGGCGGTGCAGCATGTCGCGCAGCACCGGAAACAGCTCGAAGATCCGCTCCGGCAGGGCCTTGGCGCGGCGGATGCCGAGGCTGACCCGCAGGTTCTCCTCCACCGTCAGGCGCGGGAAGATCTCCCGCCCCTGCGGCACGTAACCGATGCCCAGGCGCGCCCGCTCGCGGGTGTCGGCACGGGTCAGGTCCTGACCGGCAAACACCACCTGCCCGGCACGCGCCGGCAGCAGGCCCATGATGACCTTCAGCAGGGTGGTCTTGCCGACACCGTTGCGGCCCATGAGGCAGGTGCAGGCGCCGGCCGGCACCGTCAGCGACACCTCGCGCAGGATGTGGCTCTGGCCGTAGTACTGCTGGATGCCGGTCAGTTCGAGCAAGGATTCATTCACCGAGATAGACCTCGATCACACGCGGGTCGGCCTGCACCTGCGCCATGCTGCCCTCGGCCAGCACGTGCCCCTGGTGCAGCACGGTGACGCGGCGGGCGATGGAACGCACGAACTCCATGTCGTGCTCCACCACCACCACCGACCGTTCGCCGGCCAGGTCCTGCAACAGCTGGGCGGTGCGCTCGATCTCGCCCCGCGTCATGCCGGCCACCGGCTCGTCGATCAGCATCAGGCGCGGCTCCTGCAACAGCAGCATGCCGATCTCCAGCCACTGCTTCTGGCCGTGCGACAGCTCGCCGGCCGGCCGTTCGAGCGCATCGAGCAGCCCGATCTGGGCCGCCGCCTCGTCCATGCGGTCGCGCTCGGCGCCGCTCAGGCGCGCCCGCAACATGGCCCACACCCGACGGTCCTGCTTCAGGGCCAGCGTGAGGTTGTCGCGCACGCTCAGGCGCTCGAACACGGTCGGCTTCTGGAACTTGCGCCCGATGCCGACCTCGGCGATCTGCGCCTCGGTCAGGTGCAGCAGGTCGATGCGATCACCGAAGAACACCTGCCCCTCGTCGGGCCGCGTCTTGCCGGTGATGACGTCCATCAGCGTGGTCTTGCCGGCCCCGTT
>DQBD01000129.1:3399-5434 GCA_003526065.1 Gammaproteobacteria bacterium
CCGATCAGGCAACGCAGCTCGCCATGATCCACGTACAGCGTGAGGTCGTTGAGCGCCTTGAAACCGTCGAAGGAAACGCTCACCCCTTCCACGAACAGCGCGCCCTCGTGCGGCTCATGCACCCCGCCCGGCGCCCTGCTTTCGGCCGATGTCGCCACGTTCATGCCACCCTCCGCCGCCGCGCCAGCAGGCCGGCCAGTCCCAGCGGCAGGGCCACCGTCACCAGCATGAACAGCGCGCCCAGGAAGAACAGCCACACTTCCGGCAGCGCGCCGGTCAGGAGCGTCTTCAGGTAATTGACCACGCCGGCGCCGGCGGCGGCGCCGTACAGGGTGCCGCGGCCACCCAGCGCCACCCAGACCACCATCTCGATGGAGTTCAGCGGCGCGAACTCGCTCGGGTTGATGATGCCCACCTGCGGCACGTACAGCGCCCCGGCAATGCCGGTCAGCACCGCCGACAGCACGAACACGGCCAGCTTGTAGTACTCGACCCGGTAGCCGAGAAAGCGCGCCCGGTCCTCGGCATCACGCACGGCGATCAGCACCTGCCCGGCGCGCGACCGCACCACCGCCCGCGACACCAGGTAGCCCCCGGCCAGGGCCAGCGCCGACAGCACGAACAGGCCGGCGCGGGTGCCCGGCGCCTGCAGGTCGAACCCCAGCAGGTCCTTGAAGTCGGTCAGGCCGTTGTTGCCGCCGAAGCCCATGTCGTTGCGGAAGAACGCCAGCATCAGGGCGAAGGTGAGCGCCTGCGTGATGATCGACAGGTACACCCCCGACACGCGCGAGCGGAACGCCAGGTAACCGAAGGCGAACGCCAGCACCCCCGGCACCAGCACCACCATCAGCAGGGCGAACGGAAAATGGTCGAAACCGTGCCAGTACCAGGGCAGCTCCTGCCAGTTCAGGAACACCATGAAATCGGGCAGCAGCGGGTTGCCGTACACGCCCCGCTCGCCGATCTGGCGCATCAGGTACATGCCCATGGCGTAACCGCCCAGCGCGAAGAAGGCACCGTGCCCCAGGCTCAGGATGCCGCAGTAGCCCCACACCAGGTCCAGCGCCACCGCCGCCAGGGCGTAGCACAGGTACTTGCCCAGCACGGTCACCGTGTAGGTGGACACGTGCCACGCGGAATCGGCCGGCACCGCCAGGTTCAGCAGCGGCACCAGCAACACCAGCAACCCCAGCACGACCAGCAGGGCCACGCCGCCGGGTTCCCGGCGCCAGCTCGGCAGGCTCATGGTCAGACCTCCACCGCGCGACCGCGCTGCGGGAAAAGCCCCCGCGGCCGGCGCTGAATGAACAGGATGATGAACACCAGCACCAGGATCTTGGCCAGCACGGCGCCCACCCAAGGCTCCATCAGCTTGTTGGCGACACCCAGCGACAGGGCCGCGGTGAAGGTGCCCCACAGGTTGCCGACACCGCCGAACACCACCACCAGGAAGGCATCGACGATGTAGCCCTGGCCCAGGTTCGGACCGACGTTGGTCAACTGCGACAGCGCCACGCCACCAACCCCGGCAACCCCGGCGCCGAGCCCGAAGGTCAGCGCGTCCACCCGCGCGCTGCGCACGCCCAGCGCCCGCGCCATGGCGCGGTTCTGCGACACCGCCCGCAGCTCCAGGCCGAAGCGCGTGTAGCGCAGCACGGCCAGCAGCAGGGCGAACACCACCAGGCTGAAGGCGACGATGTACAGGCGGTTCAGCGTCAGCGACAGCGCCGGATTCAGGGCCACCGAACCGCTCATCCAGTCCGGCGTCGCCACCTGGCGGTTCAGCGGCGAGAACACGGTGCGCACCGCCTGTTGCAGGATCAGGCTGACACCGAACGTGGCCAGCAGCGTCTCCAGCGGCCGGCCATACAGGAAGCGGATCAGGCACCGTTCGAGCAGCACACCGACCGCGCCGGCCACCAGGAAGGCCAGCGGAATGGCCAGCGGCAGCGACCAGTTGACCGGCACCCACTGCTGCACGACGAAGGTGGTGTAGGCGCCCAGCATCAGAAACTCGCCGTGGGCCATGTTGATG
>DQBD01000171.1:0-701 GCA_003526065.1 Gammaproteobacteria bacterium
GCTGCCGGGCACGCGGTCGAGGTGCCCTTCTCGCCCGGTCGGACCGACGCCACGCAGGAACAGACTGACGTCGAGTCGTTCGCGCCACTGGAGCCGGTGGCCGACGGGTTCCGCAACTACCTCAAGGACGGTGTCAGAACACCGGCCGAGCACCTGTTGCTGGACCGCAGCCAGCTGCTGACCCTCACCGCGCCGGAAATGACCGTGCTGGTCGGCGGCATGCGGGCGCTGGGCGCCAACGTCGGCCAGTCGCGCCACGGCGTGCTGACCGAGCGGCCCGGCACGTTGACCAACGACTTCTTCGTCAACCTGCTCGACATGGGCGTGGAATGGCAGCCGGCCGGCGATGGCCTGTACGAGGGGCGTGACCGCGCCTCGGGCGCGCTCAAGTGGACCGGCACGCGGGTGGACCTGGTGTTCGGTTCGAACTCGGAGCTGCGGGCCCTGGCCGAGGTCTACGCAAGCGACGATGCGGCCGAGAAGTTCGTCAATGACTTCGTCGCCGCCTGGACGCGGGTGATGAACCTGGACCGCTTCGACCTGAACTGACCCCGAGCAGCCCCCGGCGGGCTGCGGGCAGTCCACTCCCCCACCGCCGGCTGTGCCGGGCCGCCCGTCGGGCGGCCGGTGCAGCCGGCGTTCTTCGTGTGGGCGGGGGCTGCGGCCCCAAGCGGATGGCGGAGAGGGAGGGATTCGAACCC
>DQBD01000171.1:938-5469 GCA_003526065.1 Gammaproteobacteria bacterium
GAGAGGGAGGGATTCGAACCCCCGGACCCTTGCGGGTCAACGGTTTTCAAGACCGCCGCTTTAAACCGCTCAGCCACCTCTCCGCGGGGCGCGAAGCATAGCGGAGCATGCGCCTGGCTGGCCAGCGAGCGGCGTTTGGGTAGAATCCACTGCTTCTTCCTAGCAACATCGGTGAGTTCGCATGCCCAGCAATGCCTACGGTTTGACTGCAAGTGCCGAGCAGGCCGCCACCAGTGCACTGATCCGCAACACCTATATGTTGCTGTCGATGACGCTGCTGTTCAGCGCGGCGATGGCAGCGGTAGCCATGGTGATGAACGTCGGCAGCCCCGGCATCCTGGTGACGCTGGCCGGTTACTTCGGTCTGTTGTTCGCGGTGCACAAGCTGCGCAACAGCGCCTGGGGCATCCTGGCCGTGTTCGGCCTGACCGGCTTCATGGGGTTCACCCTGGGCCCGATCATCAACGCGTATCTGTCGGCCTTCAGCAATGGCCACCAGCTGGTGATGACGGCCCTGGGCGGCAGCGGCGCGATCTTCCTCGGCCTGTCCGCCTACGCCCTCACCTCGCGGCGCGACTTCAGCTTCATGGGCGGCTTTCTGTTCGCCGGCGTGATGGTGGCCTTCCTGGCCGGACTGGCGGCGGTGTTCCTGCAGATGCCTGGCCTGTCGCTGGCCGTCAGCGCCATGTTCGTGCTGCTGATGAGCGCCGCCATCCTGTACCAGACCAGCGCGCTGGTGCACGGCGGTGAGACCAACTACCTGCTGGCCACGGTCGGTCTGTACGTGAGCCTGTACAACCTGTTTCTGAGCCTGCTGCAGCTGGCGGGCTTCTTCGGCGGCGAGGACTGACCGCCCTGCCCCGCCCCGGAAAACCCCGCCCCGGCGGGGTTTTTTGTGTCCGGCGGTCAGCCGTGCAGGCGCCGCACGTCGTCGGCGCCAAAGGGCCAGTCCAGCTCCACGCCCGCCGGCTCCAGGCGCAACACCGGAATGCGCACGCCGTAGCGGCGGGCAAGCTCCGGGTCGTACCCGATCTCAACCGTTTCCACCGCACCGGCTGCCAGTCCGGCCTGCCTGATTACCTGTTCTGCCAGCTCGCACAGGTGGCAGCCGCGGGTGACGAAAAGCTTCCATTGCATGCGCACATGATATCGGCCGCCTTGGAGCGCAAGCCACGGTCTGGCAAGCTGCCGGCATGACAGCCTCCGATCCCGACCTCGAACAGGTGCAGCTGGTCGACCTGCAGGACCGCCCCATCGGGCGTGCCGAGAAACTCGACGCCCACCGCCGCGCGCTGCTGCACCGGGCCTTCTCGGTGTTCGTGTTCGACCCGGCCGGGCGGCTGATGCTGCAGCGCCGTGCCGACACCAAGTACCACTCCGGCGGGCTGTGGACCAACACCTGCTGCGGGCATCCACGTCCGGACCGCCCGCTGGTGGCCGAGGCCACCCGGCGCCTGCGCGAGGAGATGGGCTTCGAGTGCCCGCTGACGCCGGTCGGCAGCCTGCAGTACCAACTGCCGGTGCCTGGCGATCTGATCGAGCACGAACTCGACCACTTGCTGTGCGGGCGCTTCCAGGGCGAGCCGGTGCCGGATCCCGCCGAGGCGTCCGCCTGGCGCTGGCTGGCCTGGCCCGAGCTGCTGGCCGAGGTGGCGCGCGCGCCGGACGGTTTCACCCCCTGGCTGCGCGAGATTCTCGCCCAGCGCCGACCGTTGATTGAGAACTGGGTCGAGGAGCACTGCAATGGCTGAGGACATGGTGTCCATCGATGGCGGCCGGCTGTACTACCGGCGTCAGGGGCATGGCGACACGGTGGTGCTGGTGCACGGTTTCGGGCTCGATCAGCGGGTGTGGGAACCGCAGTGGTCGGCGCTGGCGGCGCACTTCGATGTCATCGCCTACGACCTTCGCGGTTTCGGGCGCTCGACCCTGCCGGACAGCGCGCCCTACGCGCACCACGAGGACCTGCGGGCGCTGCTCGACGCGCTGGGCGTGGAACGCACGCATCTGGTCGGGCATTCGCTCGGCGGCGGCATCGCCGCCAGCTTTGCCGTCGCCTACCCGCAGCGCACCGATCGCGTGCTGCTGTCGGCGCCGTTGTTGCGCGGCTACCAGGGCCTCGGGGCCCTGATGGCACTGCTGAAGCGCGTGTGGCAGATCGCCGGCGAGGATGGGCTGGCGGCGGCACGGGCGGCCTGGCTGGGCGCGGAGCTGTTCGCGCCGAGTCTGGAATCGCCCCTCGGGCGCGAGTGCCTGCCAACCATCATGAACGACTACTCCGGTTGGCACTGGCAGCACCGTGACCCGGAGGTCGGCCTGGACCCGCCGCTGGCCCAGCGCCTGCACGAACTCGCGGCGCCGACCCGGGTGCTGGTCGGCACGCGCGATCTGCCCGATTTCCTGCAGATGGCCGAGGCGCTGGCGTCGCAGGCGCCGCAGGCCGCGCTGGACGTGCTGCCCGGGCTCGGCCACGGGCCGTCGCTGGAAGACCCGGCGCTGTTCAACCAGCGTCTGCTGGCCTTTCTGCGCGCCGCCTGACGCCCTCAGGCCGTGTGCTGGCGGTAGCGGTAATACGCCGCGCAGGCGCCTTCGGCCGACACCATGGGGGCGCCGAGCGGGCGCTGCGGTGTACAGCGCACCGCAAACTCGGGACATTGATCGGGCCGCAGGCGGCCGCGCAGGACGCTGCCGGCCTGGCAGGCGCCGTCCAGGTCGTCGGCGGGTTCCGGCAGGCCAAAGCGCGTTGCCGCATCCCAGGCGGCGTACTGCGGGCGCAGGCGCAGCCCGCCCGACGGCAGCCGGCCCAGGCCGCGCCATAGCTGATCGACCGGCTCGAACACCGTCTCCAGCAGCCGCCGCGCGGCCGGATTTCCAGATGCCTGCGTCATGCGCGCATAGGCGTTTTCCAGCCGCGCCTCGCCGGCCTCCAGCTGGCGCACGCAGCGCAGCAGGCCGTGCAGGATATCGGCCGGTTCGAAACCGGTTGCCACCATCGGCACGCGGTAGCGCGCCACCAGCGGTTCGTATTCGGCCAGACCCATTACCGTGCACACGTGGCCGGCGGCCAGGAACCCGTCGATGGCGCAGTCGGGGGCGTCCAGCAGCGCCGCGATGGCCGGCGGCACGCGCACCTGCGCCGTCAGCAGACTGAAGTTGTCGAGCCCCAGCGCGGCCGCCTGACTCACTGCCGCGGCGGCGGCCGGTGCCGTGGTCTCGAAGCCGACGGCCAGAAACACCACCTGTCGCTGCGGCTCGCGACGCGCCAGTGCCAGCGCGTCCAGCGGCGAGTACACCGCCCGCACATCACCGCCCGCGGCGCGGGCGCTCAGCAGGTCGCCACCGCTTCCGGGCACGCGCAGCATGTCGCCGAACGAGCACAGCACCACCTCGGCCCGGCCGGCCAGGGCGATGGCCTGGTCGATCACGCCGGTCGGCGTCACGCACACCGGACAGCCCGGCCCGTGCACCAGCGTCAGGCCTTCCGGCAGCAGGCGGTCGAGACCGGCGCTGAGGATGGCGTGCGTCTGGCCGCCGCAGATCTCCATCACCGTCCACGGGCGGGTGACGGTGCGAGCGATCGCCTGAGCCAGGCGCGCGACGACGGCCGGGTCACGGTAGTCGGCGTTGCTCATGGCGCGCGCGCCGGTGTGGCGGTGAGCCGATGGTCGGCCAGCAGGCGGTCGGCGAAGGCGCCGTACACCGCCTTGCGACAGACCAGCGTGGACGCGCCACGTGCCACAAGGCAGGTGGCCATGATCGGAATGACCATGCTGTGGTTGGCGGTCAGTTCGAGGGCGATCACCGCGGCGGTCAGGGGCGCCTGGGTCACGCCGGCCAGGTACCCGGCCATGCCGAGCAGCACCACCGTGGCCACGGGCGCGCTGGGTATCCATGGCGCGAGTCCCTGCCCCAGCCCGGCACCGACCGCCAGCGACGGCGAGAAGATGCCGCCGGGCACGCCGGACCAGTACGACAAGACGTTCGCGGCGAACTTCAACAGTCCGTACAGGGCACCCGAATCCTGCCCAGCCTCCTGTTGCAGGATGGCGCGCGCCTGCGCGTAGCCCGTGCCGTGCAGGTCGTGACCGCCGAGCACAGTCAGCGCCGCCACCAACAGGCCGCAGCCGGCGGCCAGCAGCAGGCCGCTGCGCGCCCGGGCGAAGCGCAGGCGCTGCAGCCACTGCACCGGTTGCAGCAGGATCAGCCGGGCGAACAGGCCGCCCGCCAGACCGCACAGCAGGCCGGTGACCAGCACCGCCAGCCAGGCCTCCCCGAGCGGCAGCAGCGCGTCGACGTGTCCGAAGTAGGCGTAGTCGCCGAGCAGGCCGATGGCGGTCACGCCGGCGACGATCACCGCCGTCAGCAGCACGCCGCTCATGCGTTCCTCGAATCCCCCGGCCATCTCCTCGATGGCGAACACCACGCCCGCCAGTGGCGTGTTGAAGGCGGCGGCGATACCCGCAGCGGCGCCGGCCAGCACCAGATGCCGGCTCACCACCGGATCGTTGAAGCCGAACCGCCGGCCGACCGC
>DQBD01000171.1:5773-7101 GCA_003526065.1 Gammaproteobacteria bacterium
CCCCATCTTGGCCAGCGCCATGCGCACCGACAGCAGCCCTGCCCGCCAGGCGCCATCGGTGCTGGAAAGCGCCGCCTTGACCTGCGGTATGCCAGAACCGCGGGTGGCGGCCAGTCGCCCCTGCGTCACCCAGGCGAGCGCCACGAAGGTGAGCGGTGTCACCAGCAGCGGCCAGCCGCGATGGTGGGCGCGCAGCCGCTCGAACAGGTCGAACGCCGCGTCACACAGCCAGGCGAAACCCACCGCCGCCAGGCCCACCAGCACGGCGCCGCCCCAGTACACCAAGCGGCGGCGCCAGCGACCAGGCGACAACCAGTCGTGCCGGGTCCACGCCCCCCGCATGACACGCGAAAACACTCGTCAGACTCCCCTGCTTGCTGTCTCAGCCATCCGGCGTCAGCCGGGCCAGTTCCCGGCGCGCCGCGGTCGCGGCCTCGGCGTCGATCCGGGTGATGGCCAACCCGGCGTGCACCAGCACCCAGTCGCCAACACGGGCCTCGGGCGTGCACACCAGCGACACCTCACGCACGGCGCCGCCGAAATCCACCCGGCCACGGGCGAACAGGCTGCCGCCGTCGGTCACTTCGAGCACCTGTCCCGGGATGGCCAGACACATGGTTCAGTTCGCTCCGTCGACGCCCGCCAGGGGGCCTTGTACCGTCTTGCCCGGCCGCGCCATGACGACCGCAGCCTGACCACACGCCAGCGCCCCGTCGCCCGGGGGCAGGCGCACGGGCCACCACACGGCGATGCCGGCGTCTTCCAGGACGGCGCGGGTATCCCCGAGCAGCCGCCGGTTCTGGAAGCAGCCGCCACACAGCACCACCCGCCCGGCGTGCAGTCGCTGCGCCACCTCGACCACGGCCGCGGCCACGGTGGCGTGAAAGCGCGCGGCGATCCGCGCTACCGGCCGGCCGGCAGCACGCTCGGCAAGCAGGGCCGTCAGCATCGGGCGCCAGTCGATCAGCCAGCCGTCGCCGTCGTGCACCAGCTCCAAAGGATACGGCGTCTGGCGCGGCGCCCGCTCGGCGGCTGCCTGCAGCGCCTGCGCCGCCTGGCCCTCGAAGCTCATCACCTGACACAGGCCCAGCAGCGCCGCCACGGCATCGAACAGCCGCCCGACGCTGCCGGTCAACGGCGTGTTGACGCCGCGATCGAGCGCCTGCAGCAGGGTGCGCTGCTCGCCGTCACGCAGATCCAGCGCTTCCCCACCAAGATCGCGCCCGTAGGCGGCGTACAGCAGTCCCAGCGCGCTGCGCCGGGGCTCGCGCGCGGCCCGCTCACCGCCCGGCAGCGGGAACGGCCGCCAGCGCGCGACACGCTGCACC
>DQBD01000081.1:0-6245 GCA_003526065.1 Gammaproteobacteria bacterium
GCCGATGTCGTTGTCACGTGACAATGGCTTCGAGATCGACGGTCACGGCTACACCGCCACGGCTCTTCTGGCGGCGCCGCTGACAGATCGTCTCGAGGTCTACGCCAAGGGCGGCCGGGTCTGGTGGGACGCACAGGCCGACGGTCCACTGGGCTTCGACGCCGACATCGACGGCAAC
This sequence comes from Gammaproteobacteria bacterium, assembly GCA_003526065.1. The sequence continues at coordinate 179 of DQBD01000081.1, forward strand.
GACTGGCTGTACGGTGCGGGCCTGAACGTCGGGCTGCTGCCGAACCTCAGCCTGCGCCTGGAATACACCCGTTACAGGCTCGACGGCGACCACGCCGAGGCCGACCTGGACCTGGCCACGGCGGGCCTGCAATTGCAGTTCTGAGCAACACCGTGCGCTGATCCACGCCCTGCTGGCGCCCCGTCAGGGCCGCCAGCAGGGCCACCCGGGCGGCTCCCACGGACTGCATCCGGCGGGCGTCACCGGGCATGCTCTTGCCGCTTCGACGCCCCTGACCGGGGCGTACGTTCGCTGTCTTGAATGCACGCCGCCGACACCGGCACACTGTGCTTCACTGGGTTGTCCCGAACCTCGTGGCCCGCCCGCCGCACACCACGACAACGTGCCCACGGCGTCGCCCCAGACACCGTCCACACCCCGCCGCCGAGCGTGTACCCGATGCCAGTCCGCCTGTTGCTGAGCCTGTTGCTGTGGTGCGTCCCGGGCGTGCATGCGCAGTCCGATGTGCTGCCCCGCCCGGCGGCGCTGGAACCGGCGGTGCGTTTCTGGAGCCGGGTATTCACCGAGGTCGACACCCGCAGCGGTTTCCTGCACGACGACCGGCACCTGAACGTGGTGTACGAGACCATCGGCTGGCCACAGGATCTGGACCGCCGCGAGCGTCAGGCGCTGATCGAACCGCGGCGGCAGGCCATCCAAGACATCCTGCGCGCCCTCGCCGACGGCACGGCCGACCGCTCCGACCCGCAGGTACGGCGCGTGCAGGCACTGTGGCAAGGTGCTTCCGCCGCCGAACTGCGCGCCGCCGCGCAGCGCGTGCGGTTCCAGCTTGGTCAGGGCGACCGCTTCGCCACGGCCCTGCACCGTGCCGGCGCCTGGGAATCCCATATCCGCCGGACGCTGACCGCATACGGCGTGCCCGAACAGATCGGCGCGCTGCCCTACGTGGAATCGGGTTTCGACCCGCTGGCCGGATCACATGCCGGAGCCGCCGGACTCTGGCAGTTCATGGCCAGCACCGGGCGGCTGTTCCTGCGCATCGACCACTACGTGGACGAACGCTACGACCCTCACGCCGCGACGGTGGCCGCCGCACGCCTGCTGCGCGGCAACTACGACGCACTCGGCACCTGGCCCCTGGCACTGACAGCCTATAACCACGGGCGCGCCGGCATGCGCCGGGCGGTAGAGAACATGGGCACCACCGACATCGCGACCCTGATCGAGCGCTACAACGGCCGCTATTTCGGCTTTGCCTCGCGCAACTTCTACCCCACCTTCCTGGCGGCCCTGGAGCTGTCCTCGACACCGGAGGAACACTTCGGCACCGTGATCAAGGCACCGGCGGCACGCATGGTGGAGGTGACCGTGCCGGCCTACCTGCCACTGCGCGTGGTCGAACGCGAACTGGGCATCGACCGCAGCACCCTGCGGGCGCTGAACCCGGCCCTGCGCCGCACCGTCTGGGACGAAACGCAGTTGTTGCCCAAGGGATACGCACTGCGCCTGCCCGCCGGCACGCGTGACGCCCAGGTGCGCATCGCCGAGATTGCCCGGCACGCCGGACAGGCAGCGCCGGTCACCGAGATCCGCCACCTGGTGCGCCGGGGCGAAACCCTCAGCGGTGTCGCCGCGCGCCACGGCATCAGCACTCGCCAGCTGGCGGCGCGCAACGGCCTGTCACCGACCGCGCATCTGCGCATCGGGCAGGTGCTCAAGGTGCCGGTGCGCCACCCGCCGGGCACGCCGACCCTGCGCGCCGAACGCTGACGCGACCCTACTCGTCCGGGCGCGGCTCATCCGTCGGTGTCCACGCCGGAGTCTGCGCGTCCGGCGCCGCGTCGGCGGGTGACGCAGCCGCGTCGTCGACCATGGCCGGCGGCGGCGCGGCGCGAATCATCTCCTCTTCCGACCGCTCCATGCCGAGGCGAAAGACCGCATAGCCGGGACGCACCATCTGATTCACGGCCATACCGATGACCCGTCCGTCGTGTGGCGCCACCACCTCGGCGCGGGCGTTGCTGATGGGATCGGTCACCACGCCCAGTACCTGCCCGGCGCTCACGGTGTCACCCAGCCCCACCGACGCCAACAGAATGCCTCCCCGGCTGGCGCGCACCCACACCGACTCGTAGTACACCGGCTGCGGGTCACGCCAACGCCAGGATTTTTTCACAATGCCAAGGTGTGCCATCACACTGCGAATGGCCTTGGCGCCGTGACGCACCTCGTTCGTCTGCAGACGCATCGGCTCCCCCGCCTCCAGGGTCACCGCGGGAATGCCGGCGTCGCAGGCAGCCCGACGCAAGGTCCCGGGCGCACCGCGGTCGTCGAGTACCGCCGTGGCGCCGAAGCCGTGGGTCAGGTGCAGCACCTCGGGGTTGCCCAGATCGGCCCGCAGCTGCGGCAGGTTCGTGCGGTGAAACGAGCCGGTGTGCAAATCCACCAGCGCATCGCAGTGCCGCACGATGTTGTGGAAGAACGAGTGAGCGATCCGCGCGGCCGAACTGCCGCTGGCGCTGCCCGGAAAATAGCGGTTCAGGTCGCGACGATCGGCCAGGTAGCGATACCCGCGCTCGAAGCCGTGCAGATTGGTGATGGGCACCACCACCAGCGTGCCGGCCATTTGGGTTGGATTGGTCTTGTGGAACACCCGGCGGGCGATTTCCACGCCGTTGATCTCGTCACCGTGAACCGCCGCCGTTATGCACAGCACCTTTCCCGGCCGGCTGCCATGGGCCACCAGCACCTGGGCGGCACTGTCGATGCCCGAGTAGTGCTGACTGGCGAACCAGGCCAAGGTGCGCGTCTCGCCGGGCGGCACCTTCGCGCCGAGCAGCCGAAACGGCGGCACCGGGGCCACCGTGGGAAAACCGGCCTCGTCGCCGACCGCCTGGGTGTCTCCATCAGCCGCGGCGGCCGCTGCGTCCACCGGCGCTGCAGGTTCCGCCACCGGGGCGGGCGCCGGCGGATCCGCCACCACGGCCGGCGCTTGCTCCCCGGCGGGCGGCGGGCCGTCGTCGTCGACGGTTTCGGTGGCTGTGGCCAACGGGACCAGACACCCCAGCATCAGGCCGGCGCGCAGCAGGTCGGTCGCGAAGCGGATCATGCGGGTACTCGGGCGCGCTCGGGAGATGCTTGGAACAATCCGGTCACTCAAAGGTTCCGCCACCCTGCGGCGCGTGCCACAAGGCATGGAAATGCTGTACCGGCCCGTGGCCGTGGCCGACGTCCAGCATGTCGGCTGCGGCTATGGCAGCGGTCAGATACGCCTTGGCCTGCGCCACGGCCTGTGGCACCGCCAGACCACGCGCCATATGGGCCGCGATGGCCGACGCCAGCGTGCACCCCGTGCCGTGGGTATTGGCGGTCGGCACACGGCGGGCCGGCAGTTCCGTGAAGGTGCGCCCGTCGTACAGCAGATCGGTACAGTCATTGCCCGGCAGGTGACCGCCCTTCAGCAGCACCCAGGCAGGCCCGAGCGCGTGCAACGCGCGGGCCGCCTCGCGCATCGCGGGCAGGTCGACCGGCAGCGGCGCGCCCAGCAGGGCGGCCGCCTCCGGCAGGTTCGGTGTCAGCACGCTGGCCAGCGGCAGCAGCTGTTCGCGCAGGCACCGCAGGGCCACGGGGTCCAGCAACGCGGCGCCACCCTTGGCGACCATCACCGGGTCCACCACCAGCGCCCGCGGGCGCCAGTGCCGCACACGGTCGACCACGCACGCCACCACGTCGGCGCCGCCGAGCATGCCGAGCTTGACGGCATCGACGCGGATGTCCGCGAACACGGCATCGATCTGCGCCGCCACGAATGCCGGCGACACCGGTTCGACGGCGTTCACGCCGCGGGTGTTCTGTGCCGTCAGGCCACTCACCACCGCCATGCCGTAAACCCCAAGCGCACTGAAGGTCTTCAGGTCCGCCTGGATGCCGGCGCCACCGGACGGGTCGGAGCCGGCAATGCTGAGTACGTTCGGAATGACGGCGGACATGGCCGGTGGCGGAAGAATGCGGGGGCTGGGACGCAGTATAGGGCCGACGCACCCGCCGGCAGCAACTGCGCGGCCCGGCGCCAGCAACACACCCGACCCAACGATCGACGCGACAGCAGCCAGCCAGCCTCGCGCACTGTGGCGCCCGACGACCGCCCCGCGCCTCCCGGGGCGGTCGTCGGTGGCCTTCTACAGCGGCGGTCGGCGACGCCCCATCACCAGGAACACGACCGCCAGCACCAGCCCGACAACGAACAGGATCCAGGCGATGTTGGTCGCGACCCCGGCAATCCCGGAAAACCCGAGCAGCGCCGCGACGATTGCAATAATCAAAAACGTGATGGCCCACCCAAACATGTGACGGCTCCGTTTTGCGGCAACGCCCTATGGCAGAAACGCGATGAACGCAGTCGCCAGCCGCAGCCGGCGACCCGCCTGCGACTTTAGTCCGGCCAGTGTTAAGAAAGTTTTGCCGGCACCGCGCACCGACGGGCGGGCCACCGCCACGCCGTTGGGCTAGGGCGCGCGCCCGCTGGCGGCCTCGAAACTGCTCAGCAGCAGCGTGCCTTGCGAACGGCCACGCTTGTGGCGGTCGATGCGTACCGGGAAGTAATCGAGCGCCGGCGCGCACCACAAGGTAACCGTGTACTTGCCACCGGTCTGCGTGCGCTGAACCTTGATGGTCCTGAAGCGCCCGGCCGGCGTGGAGATTTCTTCCTCGCCCAGCGTCTGCAGCCGATAGTCACGGATCTCGCCGTCCGAGCCGTACAGCACCGGCAGCGTAAGGCCGGTCTTGCCATCCGCCAGCGCCCGGCGCAGCGCCTCCACGTAGGTCAACTCGTCGAGGGTTCCCGGCTGCAACACGGCCGGTGGCCGGTCACCATCGACCTCGGCCACCTGCCCGGCCTGCCAGTCGAAGCGATATTCATAGTCACGTTGCTTGCGACCGCCGGCGCGCACGTGCACGTACCGCTGGGGCCTCAGGTCACCGTCATCCACCAGCCCGCTGCTCTCGTCGTGAAAGGTCTCCTGCGTGAAAAGCGCAACGACCCCCCCGGGAGTGACATCCAGTGTGAGCCGGTAGCGACCATCCGCGGCCGTGTAGCGCTGCACTGCCTGACCACCCTCGATCGTGCCCTGACGCACGCTGTAGGTGGCCTCCCAGTCGGTCGACGCGGCCACGGCCGCCGGCAGTGTCAACAGCAGGCCGAACAAACGGTGCCGGAAACTCACGTTACGCATCGTCGTCCTCCGTGTCGGCGAACTGCACCGGCGCCGCCAGCGCCAACCCATCGAGCAAAACGGTATCAGCCCGCAGCGCCAGCCTGCCGGCAGCGTACCAGGCGAGCACCTGCGGATAGAGCCGATGCTCCCCCCGCAACACGCGCGCGGCCAGGCCATCCTCGGTATCACCAGGCCGCACCGGCACGCGGAACTGTGCGATCAGGGGACCACCGTCCACCGCCGCGGTGACGAAATGCACGCTCGCGCCGTGCTCGCTGACGCCCGCCGCCAGGGCCCGCGCGTGCGTGTCCAGACCGGCGAAAGCCGGCAGCAGCGAAGGATGGATGTTGAGCAGCCGGCCGCGGTGGCGGGCCACGAAGTCGGCCGTCAAGACGCGCATGAAACCGGCCAGCACCAGCAGATCCGCCGGTTCGGCGGCCAGCTGCGCCTCCAGCGCCCGCTCGAAAGCCGCACGGTCGGCGAACCGCTTGTGATCGACCACGGCCGTCGGCACGCCGGCAGCCGCCGCCAGCTGCAACCCGGCGGCGCCCGGTCGGTTGCTGATCACCTGCACCACGCGGGCCGGCAGCTGGCCGGCGGCAATGGCGTCGAGGATGGCTTTGAGGTTGCTGCCGCGGCCCGATATCAGCACCGCCACGCGCAGCGTGGCAGCCGTCACGATTCCAGCACGACACCCGGCCCGTCGCCGCGCGTCACCACCTCGCCCACCAGGCAGGCGGTCTCACCGGCGTCGCGCAGCAGCGCCAGGGCCTCGTCGGCGCGGGAGGCCGGCAGCACCACCACCATGCCCAAGCCACAATTGAAGGTGCGCCACATCTCGCTCGCGGCGATGC
>DQBD01000081.1:6493-6978 GCA_003526065.1 Gammaproteobacteria bacterium
CGGCAGGATCCGCGGCAGGTTCTCCGGCAGCCCGCCACCGGTGATGTGGGCAATGCCGACCACCGGCAGGGCCGCCAGCAGCTCCAGCACCGGCTTCACGTAGATGCGTGTCGGCATCAGCAGGGTGGCGCCCAGGGTGCTGTCACCGAAGGGCGCGTTCAGGTCGGCACCGGCATGCTCGACCACCTTGCGCGCCAGCGAATAGCCGTTCGAGTGCAGGCCGCTCGAGGCCAGGCCGATGATGGCGTCGCCGGCGCGAATGGCCTGCCCATCGAGCACGCGCGTCTTCTCCACCACGCCGACACAGAACCCGGCCAGGTCGTAGTCGCCCTGCGGATACATGCCGGGCATCTCGGCCGTCTCGCCGCCGGCCAGCACCGCACCGGCCAGCTCGCAGCCGCGCGCAATGCCGCCGACCACCGCCGCCGCGGCATCGACGTCCAGCTTGCCGGTGGCGAAATAGTCCAGGAAGAACAGGGGCTCGG
>DQBD01000135.1 GCA_003526065.1 Gammaproteobacteria bacterium
ACGCGGTGGTCGGCATGGGCACCCTCACCCGGCCGCAGGACCTGTCCGCCGCGCGCGACGCCGGCGCGGTGTTCGGCGTGAGCCCCGGGCTCAGTCCGGGCCTTCTGGACGCGGCCGAGGACGGCGGGCTGCCGCTGCTACCGGGCACCATGACGCCATCGGACGTGATGACCGTGCGCGCCGCCGGCCTTCGTGTCTGCAAGCTGTTTCCGGCGGCGGTGGCCGGCGGCCTCGACATGCTGAAGGCCCTGCACGGCCCCTTCCCGGATCAGGTGTTCTGCCCCACCGGCGGCGTCGATGTGGCCACCGCGCCCGCTTACCTGGCGCAGCCCAACGTCGCCTGTGTCGGCGGCTCCTGGGTGGCGCCCAAGGCCCTGGTGCAGGCCGGCGACTGGGCGGCCATCACCGCCCTGGCCGCGGCCGCGCAGCGGTTGCGCGGCTGAACCGCTGCCGTCTCAGCTCAGCTTGCGCCGCTGCCCGGCCTGTTTTTCACCGGTGAGGTAGTAGTCCCCCCGCACCGCCAGGTCGGCTTCCTCGGTCTCCTCGGCCGACCAGTGGCCCAGGTTGTAGCCATACCAGGGCGTGCGCAGCTTCAGTTCCGGCAACCCCAGCTCCTGCCACAGCTGGACGGCGTCTTCCATGAACGCCTGTCGCGGCAGGGAAACCGGTGGGTACGGCCAGTCGCGCGTGGCGTCGATCAGCAACCCGGACATGCGCGGCTTCTCGCCGGTCAGGCCACGGTTGGCGCCCGGCGGCGCGATGGACGGGTCCAGCGGCATCAACGGGATGTCCACCACACGCACGTCGCGATGCGGCTGCATGGCGTAGGACAGCGCCCAGTAGATGGCGCCCGGGTCGTGAATGTCGACGTCCTCGTCGACCACCACGGCAACCTTGCCGACGAATTTCTTGGCCAGGTGATCGAGGACGCGCTGACCGTCGTCGTCGTTCTGACGGCGGATGCGCACCAGGCACACGCCGAACGCCCCCGACGCTTCCGGGTAGTGCACCTCCAGCACGTTGTCGAAGCCGCCGTCCTTGAGGTAGTCGAAACAGGCCGCCTCCCAGCCGATACCGCGGATCTTGGACGACTCGCTGGGCGGAAACTGTGAAAGAAACGCCTGGTAGATCGGCTGCTTGCGCATGGTGATTGCCGTGACTTCCATGAACCAGGAGTAGTCACGCGCCGCCATGTAGCCGGGAAACTCGCCGAACGGCCCCTCCATTTCCTGCAGATCGGTCGGCACGAAGCCCTCGACCACGATCTGCGCCTGGGCCGGTACCAGCAGGTCGTGCGACACGCACCGCACCAGCTCCAGCGCGTGTCCGGCCAGGCCGCCGGCCACGTCGTACTCGCACACGTCGTTGGGCAGGCGTGTGACGGCGGTGTAGGACACCGCCGGGGGCACGCCAATGACGATGGCGGCCGGCATCCTGGCGTGCCCGCGCTCGCGCCACAGCTCGATGTGCCGGCGCATGCCCCAGCCCGGCGAGGCCGGATACACACCGATTCGCTGCTCGGACTTGACCATGCCGCGGTAGTTGCCGACGTTGTGCAGGCCGGTGTCCGGGTCCTTGCTGACCCAGTGCGAGGCGGTGGTGTACGGCGCGTTGTCGAACCCGGGGGTCGAAATGGGAATCGGCAGGCGCGACAGGCAGCGTTCGCGCAGGTCATCGCCGCGCAGGATCTGCTCGTGAACCGGGCCGCTGTCGACCAGCTTCGGCGCGATCGGATTGGCCTGCGCGTGCTCCCAGCGGCGCGGAATCTCCTCCACCGTGCACTGCAGCCCCAGGGCGTAGATGTCGGACGAGCCGGCCATGGCGCACAGCACCAGCGGCATGTCATACGGGCGGCCCTTGGCGTCGGTGATGTTCTCGAACAGCCAGGCCTTGCGGTCCTTCTCTTCCAGGCCGCGGAACTGCAGGCGCACCAGCGGATGCATCTGCGTGTCCTTGTCGATTGGCCGGCTGACGCGTTGCAGCTTGCCGGCCTGCTCCAGCGCGGCGATGTATTCGTTCAGGTCGCGGTAGTAGCCGGACGGCAGCTGTGCGGCGACAGTGGCCATGGCGTTTCTCCTCGGGCTTCACGGCGTGCCCGGCAGCGTAGCCGCCGCCCGACCGTACGGTCAATCAGGTGTCTGCTGCCGGCTTGCCGCAGCGCGCACCTGCGCGTAGGCGGACAGTGCCGCCTGACGGCCGGCCGCCAGGTCCACGATTGGCCACGGGTAGGTTTCACCCAGCCGCACACCCGCCGCCTGGCGCTCCGACTCCGGCGCCTGCCACGGTGCGTGCACGTGGCGCTTGGGCAGGCGTGCCAGTTCCGGCACCCAGCGACGCACGTAGTCCCCTTCGGGGTCGAACTTCCTGCCCTGAACGACCGGATTGAAAACGCGGAAGTACGGCGCGGCATCCGCGCCGCAGCCGGCCACCCACTGCCAGTTCTGGCTGTTGCTGGCGAGGTCCGCGTCCAGCAGCGTGTCCCAGAACCAGCGCGCGCCGGCCTGCCAGGGCTGCCGCAGGTGCTTGGTCAGGAACGAGGCAGTGATCATGCGCACGCGGTTGTGCATGAAGCCGGTGTGCCACAGTTCGCGCATGCCCGCGTCCACCAGCGGTATTCCGGTGCGCCCGCGCTGCCAGGCGCGCAGGTGCTCGGGGTCGTCCTGCCAGGGAAATGCCGCGAAGCGGCCGTCCAGCGGCTCTTGCGGCAACGTCGGGTAATGCCACAGCAGGTGCGCGCTGAACTCGCGCCAGCCGAGTTCCCGCCGCAGCGCCGCGACCTGGCTGTCCAGTGCGGGTGCCTGCGCAGCTGCCGCGTCCAGCGCCGCCAGCACCTGCCGTGTGGCGTCAGAGACGAGCCAGTCCGGCTGGCCGAGATCAGTCCGACTCATCATCGCTCGCTGTGGGAACTTCCTCAGCCTCGATCTCAATCTGCGGCGCGCCCTCGGGCGGGCGCGGCTCAGGGTCGGAAACACCTTCGGCGGCATTGCCCGGGGTTTCGGTCTTGGGCGCGCCGACATGGGTCAGGTCGCGCTCGCACGGGACGGTGCGCTGGGGAATGAGCACGCCATTCTCATAGCGCGGCGGCTCGATGCACAGGTCGCGTTCCTTGGTTTCCTGCGAGGCCATGAAGGCCCAGCCGGCCAGCGTCAGCAGGGCGCCGGCCCCGAACAGGAGATTGATCGGCCAGGTCTTGCGCCCGTCGGCTTCGGCATCGGTCACCAGCAGGCGGTAGATTGCATAGGCCAGAAATGGCAGCAAAAACAGGATAAGCTGGATGACAACAGTGCGCGCCAATTTGGACGTCTCCTCAACTTCGGCGGCTCTGTATGTCCGCGTCTCCGCCATAAAGTTCCAGATATAGTGCGCGGATAATACCCGCAGTCACCCCCCAGATGCGAAAGCCGCCATGCGGCATCTGGTAGTAATGGCGTGTCTGGCCACGCCAGACGCCCGACTGGCGGTCATGGTTTTCCGGATTGAACAGGAAGTCGAGCGGGGTCTCGAAGACGGCAGCAACCTCGGTTTCGCATGGCGCGGCCTGGAAATCCCGCGGCAGGACGCCGAGGACAGGCACGATGCGAAAGCCCGTACCGGTGATATAGGGCGCGCCGCGCGCGATGATATCGACAGAGGCCGGATCGACGCCAACTTCCTCATGCGCCTCGCGCAGGGCCGCCTCGACCTCATCGTCGTCGGAGGGATCGACCTTGCCGCCGGGAAACGCGACCTGGCCGGGATGGGCATCCATGGTGTCAGGGCGCTGGGTCAGCAGCGCGGTCGGGCCCTCGGCGCGTGGAATCAGGCCGACCAGGACAGCCGCCGAGCGAATCGCCTGGATCTGCGCATCTGTCAGAAACTCCAGGTCGCCGCCTTCCGGCAGGCGCGCGGGGCCGGTCACAGGATCCAGGCGGGTTCGCGCACGCGCGATCAGGTCATCCAGGGTGGTAAAGCTCATCGCGCGCCATGTAGGGGGGATGGCGCGCGATGTCGATTGCTTGAATGTAAGTGGCGCGGAGCGCCGGACCGGTCGCTAGAGCGAATCCAGCCCTTCATCCTCGGCGAACAGCTCGTCCTTGGAGACGGTGGTTTCGTTCACCGTGGCGATCGCCAGGATGTGGTCGACGACCTTGTCTTCATAGATCGGCGCGCGCAGCTGGGCCATGGCGTCGGGGTTCTTCTGGAAGAACTCCACCACCTGGCGTTCCTGGCCCGGGAATTTGCGGGCCTCGGCGATCAGCGCCTGCTGGACTTCCTGTTCGGAGATCGTCACTTCCGCCTTGCGGCCGATTTCGGCGAGCACCAGGCCGAGGCGCACGCGGCGCGCGGCAATGCGCTGATACTCTTCTTTCAGTTCGTCTTCGGGCTTGTTTGCTTCTTCCTCGTCGAGGCGGCCTGCTTCCTTTTCCTGCTCGAACTGGGCCCAGATCTGGTTGAACTCCTGGTTCACCATGCCGGCGGGCAGTTCGAAATCGTGCGCCTTGTCGAGGGCGTCCAGCAGCTTGCGCTTGGCCTTGGCGCGCGAGGCACCGTCATATTCGCCGCGGATCTGCTGGGTCATCAGGTCCTTGAGCTGTTCCAGGCTTTCCAGGCCGAGGCCTGTGGCGAATTCCTCGTCGACTTCCGGCGTCTGGGGCGCGCGCACCTCTTCCACCTTCACCTCGAACACGGCTTCCTTGCCGGCGAGATTGGGGGCCGAATAGTCTTCCGGGAAGGTGACGTTGAGGTCTTTTTCCTCACCGGCCTTCACGCCGACAAGCTGTTCCTCGAAGCCCGGGATGAAACGGCCCTGGCCGATCACCACCGTGGCGCCCTCGGCCGAGCCGCCTTCGAAAGCCTCGCCGTCGATCTTGCCGACAAAGTCGATCACGACCGCATCACCGTCGCGGGCCTTGGCGGTCTTGCCGCGCGGCTCGTACTTCATGTTCTGCTCGGCGAGCTTGCCCAGCGCTTCCTCGATTTCCTCGTCCGGGATCTCGGCAACGGGGCGCTCGATTTCCAGCGTGGCCGGGTCGACCGGCTCGAATTCCGGCATCACGTCGAGATGCATTTCATAGGCGAGGTCGGCCTTGCCCTCGATGACATCGTCAATCTCGCCTTCCAGGTGGATGTGCGGCTGGCTGGCCGGGCGCACCTGGGCGTCCTCGATCGCCTTTTCGTTGGTTTCCTTGACCAGGTTGTCGATCATCTCGCCCATCAGCGACTTGCCGAACATCTTCTTGATGTGGGACGGCGGCACCTTGCCGGGGCGGAACCCCTTCAGGCGCATCTGCGGCTGGATTTCCTTGATCCGGGCATCGAGCTTCTGGGAAAGCTCGTTCTGGGTGACGCGGATCTGATAGGAACGGCTGAGGCCTTCGACCTTGGTCTCGGTAACTTCCATGACTCTCTTTAATCCTTGCTGAGGCGCAGCAGTTTGGGTGTTGCGCGCAACAGTCTTTCCATGCGGCGGGGAACAAAGCGCGGTCTATGTCACAGCCATTTCGGCATGTCCATTCCCCCCGCTGTGACGGGGGCCGAATCTGTCAGATAATCAATGGCGGTTAGGGGTTTTGGGGCTGGAGACTGGTCGAGAAGATACAGGATACCAGAAACTCCCTCACTGCCGCCCTCCCCCGCGAAAGCGGGGGTCCATGGACAGGCGTGCCATGCTGGAGGAATGGTCCATGAATCCCCGCTTTCGCGGGGATTAAGCGGCTCTGTGTGGCAAGCAGCCCTGAGCGCGACCCATGTGAGGGCGTTAGCCCGATACGGGATCAGACAAGGATTCCAATCGCAGCCAAGACAAAGCAGTGAGTCTATTCTTGGGGCTGCCGCCCCATTCTCCGCCTAAAATCGATCCCCCGGATCGAATTTTCCCGCGACAAGCGCGGATCGGCTGCGAATGGTGCAGGTGAGAGGTGAAACCTCGAACCGGAACCCGCACATTGGGTTGGCGGGCGGCAATGTGCAAATAAAGATGGTGCCGGCTGAGGGAC
>DQBD01000120.1:0-3207 GCA_003526065.1 Gammaproteobacteria bacterium
GCCGCGGAGGCAAAGAAACCGAAAATCACCGGAAACACGGCAAAGTAGGCAAATGCCATGCCCAGGTAAAAAAGCACCATCGCGCTGACCAACAACGGCAGCGCCAGCGCCTTTTCGCGCCGATAGAGTCCCGGTGCCACGAATGCCCACAACTGGTGCAGGACAACCGGCATCGCCAGATACACGGCCAGCATCATGACGAACTTGAACGGTGCCATGAACGGCGCGGCGACGCCGGTGGCAATCATCGACGCCCCGGCCGGCAGCTGCTCTATCAGTGGCTGCGCCAGGACGGCGTAAAGGGGTTTGGCGAAAGGCAGCAATGCCACCATGCACAGCAGGACCGCGGCCACCGCGCGCAACAGGCGGGTGCGCAGCTCCAGCAAGTGGGCCATCAGGCTCTGCGGCGGCGCGTCAGTGTCCATCGTCACGCTTGGCCGGCGCATCGGCCACCGGCGCCTTCAGTTCGGCGCCCAGTTCCGTCACTTCCTTCTTTGCCGAAGCAACCGGCTCGACCAGTTGACGCGTCTCTTCGCGCAAGGTCTGGCGCAGCTCTTCGGCTTTCAGCTCGCGATCGACCTCGGCGGTGAAGCGCTGCACCGTGGCCCGCGCCCGCCCCACCCAGTGGCCGGCACTGCGTGCCGCCCGCGGCAACCGCTCGGGCCCGAGCACCAACAGCGCGATGACGCCGACCAGCAGCAGTTCGCTGAATCCGACGTCGAACACGGGGGCACCCTAGGCGTCGTGGCGCTCGCGCTGCGACGCACCGGTCGATGCGCTGTCACCATCGCCGCGCGCGTCACCCAGGCGCCCGCCGTCGTCACTGCGTGACTCCTGCTCGCCGTCCTTCATCGCGCCACGAAATCCCTTGATGGCGCCGCCCAGATCGGAGCCCAGGCTACGCAGCCGCTTGCCGCCGAACAGCACCAGCACGATGGCCAACACGATCAGCAACTGAAATGGAGAAATCCCGCCCAGGCCCATGATTGCCTACTCCTGCGACAATGAAAATTGGTTCGACCGCGGCCCGCGAGTCGCCGCCGGACCACTCAGCGCGGCGTACGGGCGGCCTTCTCGTCCAGGCCCGAACGCCCGAAACGGCGTTCGAGCTCGGCCAGCACGTCGTTCACGGACAGATTGTGCGCCACCAACACGACCAGCGTGTGAAACCAAAGATCCGCCATCTCGGACACGATGCGCTCTGGCACGCCATCCTTGCCGGCCATGACCAGCTCGGTGGCTTCCTCTCCGACCTTCTTGAGCAGCCCGTCCTCGTGTCCCGCCAGCAGCTTGGCCACATATGACGAATCCGGTGCCGCACCGCGACGCGACTCAAGCACCGCCTGCAAGCGTGTCAGCACCTCACTCATGGCCGTTTCCAGCACCATAGATGGTTTCCGGTGCCCGCACCACCGGCTCGTCGATGACCCAGCCACCATCGTCCAGGCGCTGGAAAAAACACCGGGTACGGCCTGTATGACACGCAATGCCCCCGTGTTGTTCCACACTCAGCAGCACCGTGTCGCCATCACAGTCCAGACGCACTTCCCGCACCTGCTGGGTGTGCCCCGAACTTTCGCCCTTGCGCCACAGCCGCCGGCGCGAGCGTGACCAGTAGACGGCGATCCCCTCGGCCACCGTGGCGGCAAGCGCCTCGCGATTCATCCAGGCCATCATCAGCACCTGGCCGGTGCGGGCGTCCTGGGCAATCGCAGGCACCAGCCCGCGCTCGTCCCAACGCACGGCATCCAGAAAGGCAGGGGGATCCTGGCGCACCACGACGCCGGACTGCGCAAGACAGGCCTTGGCCTCGCCGATGCTGTGATCACCGAAATGGAAGATGCTTGCCGCCAGGACAGCGTCCGCATGCCCCTGCAGGACACCGTCACGCAGATGCTCGAGCGAGCCGACGCCGCCGGAAGCGATGACCGGAATCGGCACCGCATCGCTCACCCGGCGCGTGAGTTCGAGATCAAACCCCTCCCGGGTACCGTCGCGATCCATGCTGGTCAACAGCAATTCGCCGGCACCGAGCTCGGCCATGCGCTGCGCCCATTCGACGGCGTCAAGCCCCGTGGTGCGCCGCCCGCCGTGGGTAAACACCTCCCACCGCTCGGGGCCGGTCCGTTTGGCGTCGATGGCCACCACGATGCACTGGCTGCCGAACTGCTGGGCCGCCTCGCGCACCAGTTCGGGCCGCTGCACCGCCGCAGTGTTGATCGACACCTTGTCGGCACCGGCCACCAACAGGCGGCGGATGTCGTCCACGCTGCGCACGCCACCGCCAACGGTGAACGGGATGAACACCTGGTCCGCCACGGCTTCCACCACGTGCAACAGCGTGTCGCGGTCGTCGGAACTGGCCGTGATGTCCAGAAACACCAGTTCGTCGGCACCGGCCTCGCTGTAGCGCTTGCCGGTTTCGACCGGGTCGCCGGCGTCACGCAGCTCGACGAAGCGCACCCCCTTGACGACCCGTCCGCGGTCGACGTCGAGGCAGGGAATGATGCGCTTGGCGAGCATGACTCAGGCGCGCAGCTCGGTCACGCGGCGCATCGCCGCCGACAGGTCGAGCGTGCCCTCGTAGAGCGCCCGGCCGATGACCGCACCGGCCACACCCTCTTCCTCGACCCGGCACAGCGCCTCGACGTCCGCCAGGTCGGTCACGCCACCGGACGCGATCACCGGGATATTCACCGCCCGCGCCAGTTCGACCACACCATCCAGGTTGACGCCGCCCATCATGCCGTCGCGGCCGATGTCGGTGTAGATGATGGCCTCCACGCCGTCGCGCTCGAAATGCTGCGCGATGTCGACCACGCCGTGCTGCGACAGCTTGGACCAGCCGTCGATCGCGACCTTGCCGTCGCGCGCATCCAGGCCGACGATGATGTGCCCCGGGTACTCGGCACAGGCATCGCCGACGAAATGCGGCACGTTGACCGCCTGCGTGCCGAGGATGACGTAGCGCACGCCGGTGTCGAGGTACGCCTCGATGGCGTCCTCGTCGCGGATGCCGCCGCCGACCTGCACGTCCACGTCCCCGACTGCCGCGGTGATGGCGGAAATGACCTTCGAATTGACCGGCCGCCCGGCCAGCGCGCCGTCAAGGTCCACCACATGCAGGCGCCTGGCCCCCTGCTCCACCCAGCGTACGGCCACTGCCACCGGGTCGTCGTCGAATACCGTGACGTCGTCCATGCGCCC
>DQBD01000120.1:3430-3704 GCA_003526065.1 Gammaproteobacteria bacterium
TGGCGCAGGCGCACGCACTTGCCCTCCTTCAGGTCGATGGCGGGTATCAGCAGCATTGGTTCCTCCCTCACTCCACGCTGTCCATTGCCTGGCCATCCCAGGACACGAAATTGGCTAACAGCCGCAGCCCGGCACGGTGGCTCTTTTCTGGATGAAACTGCGTGGCGACGAGGTTGCCACGCGCCAGAGCCGACGTAAACGTGGTGCGACCGTGGTCGGTACGGCCAAGCACCAGTGCCGCGTCATCCGGGCAGACGTAATAGCTGTGCACGAA
>DQBD01000120.1:3929-14501 GCA_003526065.1 Gammaproteobacteria bacterium
GAAGGCGACCTGGTTCCAGCCCATGTGCGGCACCTTCAGGCGCTCGCCGCCGGGCAGACGCTCATCGACCGGGAACCGCCGCACGCGACCGGCCACCAGTCCCAGGCCCGGCACGCCGCCGTCCTCCTCGCTGAAATCGAACAGCGCCTGCAACCCCAGGCAGATACCCAGAAACGGCTTGTTCCGCGCCGCCTCGCGCACGGCCTCCGCCAGGCCGTGCTCCGTGATACGCGTCACGCAGGCGCCCATCGCGCCCTGACCGGGAAACACCACCCGCGACGCCGCCCGAATGTCGCGCGGATCGCCGCTGACGCGCACGCGCGCTCCGGCGCACTCGAGCGCCTTGGCAACCGAACGCAGATTGCCCATGCCGAAGTCGATGACAACGGTGTCGTGCATTGGAATTGTCAGCCGACGCAGCCGCTTGAGATCTAAAGACTGCCCTTGGTCGACGGCACGCTGCCCGCCGCCCCGGCATCGATACCCACCGCCACGCGCAGTGCCCGCCCGAAGGCCTTGAATACCGTCTCGGCAATGTGGTGGGCATTGTCGCCACGCAGGCAGTCCACGTGCAGGGTCACCAGCGCATGGTTGACGAATCCCTGAAAGAACTCGCGCAGCAGGTCAACGTCGAAATCCCCGACCCGCGCGCGCGGATAGGCCACCGAGTACACCAGCCCCGGCCGGCCGGAGCAATCCAGCACCACCCGCGACAGCGCCTCGTCGAGCGGCACATACGCGTGCCCGTAACGGGTGATGCCGACCCGCTCGCCCAGCGCCTTGCGCAGGGCCTGGCCGAGCGTAATGCCGATGTCCTCTACCGTGTGGTGCGCATCGATGTGCAGATCGCCGCGAGCTTCCACCGTCAGGTCCATCAGGCCGTGCCGGGCCACCTGTTCGAGCATGTGATCCAGAAACGGCAGCCCGCTGGCGAGTGTGGCGTTGCCGCCACCATCGAGCGTGACCTCGACCCGGACGTCGGTTTCACGGGTGGTGCGCCGGACCTGCGCGCTACGCGGAGTAGTCATGCCTGTATCGCTTGTTCAAATCAACGTGCCGAGCGCGTTTACCAGCGCCTGATTCTCAATCGGCGTGCCGACGGTGACGCGCAGGCTGTCGGCCAGCAACGGATGGCTACCATGGACACTCTTGACGAGTATACCGGCCCGCAACAACTCCTCGTGCACCGCCGGCGCGCGTCCGGCGGGCAGGCGCACCAGCATGAAGTTGGTGTCGCTGGGAAATACCTCGATCTGAGGCACCGCACGCAGCGCATCGGCGAGCCAGCGCCGCTGCGCGCGCAGCTGCTCCGCCTGCTGCGCCAGGCGTCCGGCGTGTTCGAGCGCGAAGCGCGCCGACACCTGCGTCAACGTGCTGATGTTGTACGGCAGGCGCGCCTTGTCGAACTCGTGCAGCCACACCGCATGGCCGACCAGGTATCCCAGGCGCAGCCCGGCCAGCCCCACTTTCGACAGCGTGCGCAGCACCAGCAGGTGCTCGAACTCCAGCAACCAGGGCAGCACGCTGCGTCCGGCGAACGGGAAGTACGCCTCGTCCACCACCACCAGCCCCGGTGCCGCCTCGATCACGGCCCGCAGGTCGGCGACGTCGAACAACCGCGCGGTGGGATTGTTGGGACAGGCCAGGTAGATCAGCGCCGGCTGTTGCTGTTCGATGGCCGTCAGCATGGCCGGCAGGTCGAGGCTGAAGTCGGCGCGCAGTGGCACCTCCACCACGTCCAGTCCGGCCACCCGCGCGATCAGGGAGTACATGGAAAACGTGGGCGTCGGCAGCAGGACCTTCGCCCCGGGCCGCGCCAGGCACAGGTCGATCAGCTGGATCAGTTCATCCGACCCGTTGCCCAGCAGCAGTTCGCAGCCCGGCGGCACACCGGCCTGGCGCGCCAGCGCGGATATCAGCTCGGGCGGATGCGGTGATGGGTAACGATTCAGCGCCACGCCGCGCAGGCACTCGGCCCACGCCGGCGCCAGGTCGCCCGGCCACGGAAACGGGTTTTCCATGGCGTCGAGCTTGATCAGGTCCGCGGCCGGCGGCACGTGGTAAGCCTGCAGGGCGCGAATCTGCGGCCGCACCAGCGCCTCGATGCGCGAGCCCCGGTCGGCGCTCACGGCTGCTCCAGGCGGCATTCGGCCGACCGTGCATGGGCAGTCAGTCCCTCGCCGCGCGCCAGCTCCGCCGCCAGCGGTGCCAGGGCACCCGCACCGGCCGCCGACAGACCGATCAGGCTGCTGCGGGTCTGGAAGTCGTAGACACCCAGTGGCGAACTGAAACGCGCCGTGCGCGCCGTCGGCAACACATGGTTGGGACCGGCGCAGTAATCACCGATTGCCTCTGGCGAATGGGCACCGAGAAAAATGGCCCCGGCGTGGCGAATCAGCGGCAGCAGCGCGTCCGGCTGCGCCACCGCCAACTCCAGATGCTCCGGCGCCAGCGCACTGGCCAGGCCGGCCGCCTCGGCCAGATCGCGGGTTCTGATCAGCGCGCCGTGCTGCTGCAGCGCTGCTTCGACGATGGTTCGCCGCTCCAGCCCCGACAGCAGCTGCGGCATACGCCGCGCCAGCTCATCCAGGTAGGCACCATCGGGCGACAGCAGGATGGCGCGCGCCTGCTCGTCGTGTTCGGCCTGGGCGAACAGGTCATAGGCCAGCCAGTCGACCGGCGCACTGCCGTCGGCAACGATCACCACCTCCGACGGGCCGGCGATCATGTCGATGCCGACCGTGCCGAACACCAGCCGCTTGGCCGCGGCCACGTAACGGTTGCCAGGACCGACGATCTTGTCCACCGCCGGGACGCACGCCGTGCCGTAGGCCAGCGCGCCCACCGCCTGCGCGCCGCCGATCCGGAACACGCGGTCGACACCGGCCACCCGGGCCGCCGCGAGCACCAGCGGATTCTCGTGCCCACCGGGCGTCGGCGAGACCATGATGACCTGCGCCACGCCGGCCACCTTGGCCGGAACGACGTTCATCAGCACGCTCGACGGGTAGGCCGCCTTGCCGCCGGGCACATACACGCCGACCCGGTCCAGCGGGGTCACGCGCTGGCCGAGCACGCTGCCGTCCGCTTCGGTGTACTGCCACGACTCCAGGCGTTGATGCTCGTGGTAGGCGCGCAATCGCGCCGCGGCAGCCTCCAGCGCAGCCCGCTGCGCTGGCGTGATGGCGCTCAGCGCCGCATCCAGGCGAGCGGCGGGAATCTCCAGCTCGGCGGCATCCGCCGGCGCCCAGCCATCGAAACGCTGCGTGCATTCGAGCAGCGCGGCGTCACCGTCACGGCGTACCGCCCGCAAAATGTCCAGCACCGGCCCCTGCACGTCGGCGTCGTCCGGCGCACCGGTCGCCTGCAGCTCCGCGAAGGCCGCCGCGAAACCGGCTGCCTGGGTGTCAAGCCGGCGCATCGGCGCCCTCCCCGGTCGCCGCCCTCAGATCGCCGATCAGGCGCTCCACGGCGGGCAGCTTGAGCTTCATCGAGGCACGGTTCACCACCAGGCGCGAGCTGATGTCGGCGATGTGCTCCAGCGGCGCCAGGCCGTTGGCGCGCAGCGTGTTGCCGGTGTCCACCAGATCGACGATGCAATCGGCAAGGCCCACCAGCGGGGCCAGTTCCATGGACCCGTAAAGCTTGATCAGTTCCGCCTGCACACCGCGCTCGGCGTAATAGCGCTGGGTGATGTTCAGGTACTTCGTGGCCACACGCAGCCGGCTGGCCGGCAGCGGCGCATCGGGATACCCACACACCATCAGCCGGCACCGGGCAATGCCCAGGTCAAGCGGCTCATACAAGCCCTCGCCGCCGTGCTCGAGCAGCACGTCCTTGCCGGCGATACCTGCATCCGCGGCACCGTAGGCGACGTAGGTCGGCACATCCGTGGCACGGATGATGATGAGCTGCACGCCCGGCACCGTGGTATCGACGATCAACCGACGGCCGATTTCGCCTGCCGGCGCGATACCGATGCGCGCCAGCAACGGCAAAGTCTCATCCAGGATGCGGCCTTTGGAGACCGCGATGCGCAAGCCGCTCACGGAGCGCCTCAGGCGGCGCGGCGGTCGGGCACCCGCCGGATGTCCGCACCGAGCTGGGACAACTTCTCCTCGATGCACTCGTAACCGCGGTCGATGTGGTAGATGCGGCTGACGTGGGTCTCGCCGCGGGCCACCAGGCCGGCCAGAACCAGCGAGGCCGAGGCACGCAGGTCCGTGGCCATCACCGGCGCCGCGGTCAGGCTGTCGACCCCCCGGATGAAGGCGGTGGAGCCTTCCAGGCGCACATCGGCCCCCATGCGCTGCAGTTCCTGCACGTGCATGAAGCGGTTCTCGAAAATGGTCTCGGTTACCGTCGAGGCCCCATCCGCCACCATGTCGAGCACCATGAACTGGGCCTGCATGTCGGTCGGCATGGCCGGATACGGCGCGGTACGCAGATTCACGGCCAGCGGGCGCCGGCCGTGCATGTCCAGGCTGATCCAGTCCTCGCCGGTCTCGATATGGGCACCGGCCTCGCGCAGCTTGTGCAGCACGATCTCCAGCAGTTCCGGACGCGTGTCCTTGAGCTTCACGCGGCCACCGGTCAGCGCCGCGGCGACCAGATAGGTCCCTGTTTCGATACGGTCCGGCACCACGGCGTGATAGGTGCTGTGCAGCGTCGGCCGCCCCTCGATGACCAGCGTGTCGGTTCCCGCGCCCTCGATGTCGGCACCCATTTCCATCAGGCAGGCCGCCAAGTCCGACACCTCGGGTTCGCGGGCCGCGTTCTCGATGATCGTCGTACCGTCGGCCAGGCAGGCCGCCATCATGAGGTTTTCCGTCGCGGTGACCGACACCAGGTCCATGACCAGGTGGGCGCCCTGCAGGCGCGGCGCGGTGGCCTTGATGTAGCCGTTCTCGACGCGAATCTGCGCGCCCATGGCCGTCAGGCCGTCCAGGTGCAGGTTCACCGGCCGCTGGCCGATGGCACAGCCACCGGGCAGCGA
The DNA here is from genome assembly GCA_003526065.1 of Gammaproteobacteria bacterium. Next base: position 8,926 of record DQBD01000120.1, read on the forward strand.
CACTTCGGCGTGCCCGAAGCGGGCCAGCAACGGCCCCAGCACCAGAATCGACGCACGCATCGTCTTGACCAGCTCATACGGCGCGAACTGGTTGGTTACCGTGCGCGGGTCGACCTCGATCTGCATCTGCTCGTCCACCGAGACGCTCGCGCCCATGCGGCCAAGCAACTCCAGCGTGGTGGTGATGTCATGCAGGTGCGGCACATTGCCGATGGTCACCGGACCGTCCGCCAGCAGCGTGGCGGCCAGCGCCGGCAGGGCAGCGTTCTTGGCACCGGAGATGCGAATCTCGCCGGCCAGGCGCACCCCTCCCTGAACAATTAGCTTTTCCAACGTGAATCCCGGCGTGCAGTGCACCAGCCGGCCCGTCGGGCCGGCACGAAAGTCAGCCCTTCACGGACTCCAGAAGTTCCTGCAGATCACCGTTCTCATACAGGGTCTGCATGATGTCGCTGCCGCCGATGAACTCGCCGTGAATGTACAGCTGCGGGATGGTCGGCCACTGCGAATAGGCCTTGATGCCCTGGCGCACACTGTCATCCGCCAGCACATTGACGGTTTCGTACTCGGCGCCACAGGCGTCGAGCATCTGCACCGCCTTGCCGGAGAAACCGCACTGCGGAAAACGCCGGTCACCTTTCATGAACAGCACCACCGGCACTGCATTGACAAAACGATCAATCTTTTCAAGCACATCCATGGCCTTAAACCTCAGGAGGGGGAGACAGAGGTTCCACGCGCGTCCCACTGCTCACAGGTGTAGGTACGCAACGACAGCGCATGCACGGCGTCGTCGTGCATCTGGCCGGCCAGGGTCCGGTAAACCATCTGATGTTGCTGCACCAGACGCTTGCCGGCGAACGCGTCGCACACCACTACCGCCTCGAAGTGACGGCCGTCGCCATCGACCACGGCCCGTGAGCCGGGCAGTCCCTTTTCGATGAGTTCTTTGATGATTGCGGGGTCCATGACCGGGGCCTGACGCCTGGGTAAAACGGGATCAGCTGCGCAGCTTGTATCCGCGCGACAGCAAACGAACGCAAAGTATACACAAGCCGATATTGGCACCGATCATGACCGCCACGCTCAGCCACGGCGACACGTCCGAGTGGCCGAAGAAGCCGTAGCGGAAACCGTCGATGAGGTAGAAGAACGGATTGGCACGCGACAGCGACTGCCAGGCCGGCGGCAGACTGTGAATGGAGTAGAACACGCCGCTCAGATACGTCAGCGGCAGGATCAGGAAGTTCTGCACCGTGGCCACCTGGTCGAACTTGTCGGCCCAGATGCCCGCCAGCAGCCCACAGGTACCCAGCAACACGGCCCCCAGCGCCCCGAACACCAGCAGCAGCAACGGGTGGGCCACCGCGATATCCAGATACACCAGCGCCACCAGATACACCCCGATGCTGACCAGCAGCGAGCGCACCAGCGCCGCACCGACGAATCCCAGGTACAGCTCCAGGTGCGACAGCGGCGCCAGCAGCACGAACACGATGTTGCCGGTGACCTTGGAGAAGATCAGGCTGGACGAGGTGTTGGCGAACGCGTTCTGGATGATGGTCATCATCATCAGGCCGGGCACCAGGAACTGCGGGTACGGCACGCCCGGATACACCTCCAGGCGGCCGGACAGCGCATGCGAAAAAATGAACAGGTACAGCAGTGCGCTGACCACCGGCGCGGCGATGGTCTGCATGAAGACCACCGTGAAGCGCCGCACCTCCTTGGTGAACAGCGTCCACAAGCCAAGCCAGTTCACGACCGTGCCACCCCGGCCGTGTGGTGGCCCGCGGTCAGTTCGAGGAATACGTGCTCCAGGGTCTGCTCCTGGGTATTGATCTCCAGCACCGACAAGCCGCAGTCGTGCAACGATGACAGCACCCGCGCCAGGTCGCCGCTTCCACGCTGCAGGCGCAACACCAGCCAGCCCTGCTCGCGCGCACTCAGGCAATCGACAACCTCCGGCGGCAGCTCGGCCGGCTCGCGATCCAGGCGCAGCGACACCTCATACCAGGGATGGCGCCCCAGCAGGCTGCGCTTGTCGTCCAGCGCCACCACCGTGCCGTGACTCATGATGGCGATGCGCTCGCACATCGCCTCGGCCTCTTCAAGATAATGCGTGGTCAGCACGATGGTGGTGCCCTCGGCGTGCAGGCGCTGGGCAAACGCCCACAGCGTCTGACGCAGTTCCACATCGACCCCCGCCGTCGGCTCGTCCAGCACCAGCACCTTGGGCTTGTGCACCAGCGCCTGGGCAATCAGCACCCGACGCTTCATCCCGCCCGACAGCTCGCGCATGTTGGTGCTGGCCTTGTCGGCCAGGCCCAGCGCGCTGAGCAGTTCGTCGATCCACGCCTTGTGCTTGCGCGCCACGCCGTAATAGCCGGCCTGGATGCGCAGGAAATCGCGCACCTCGAAGAACGGGTCGAACACCAGTTCCTGCGGCACCACGCCAATGGCCCGGCGTGCTGCCACCGGCTGGCGCTGCACATCGTGCCCCATCACCGCTGTGCTGCCGGAATCGGGCCGGGTAAGGCCCGCGAGAATGTTGATCAGGGTCGACTTGCCGGCGCCGTTCGGGCCCAGCAGGCCGAAAAATTCACCTTGGCGAATCTCCAGGTCCACGCCGCGCAGCGCGTGTACCTGGCCGAAGTGCTTGTGCAGTTGGCGGACCGAAATGGCCGCACTCATGATGCCGCCAGGGCCGACTCGATCTGTTCCAGTTCGCTCACTTCCGCCAGACTGCGCAAGGCGTCCGGCACGTGCTCGAAGCGCACCGCCACCGCATGGCACTCGCCCAGGCGCAACCACTCGACCACCAGCGCCAGGGCAGCCGAGTCGACGCTGGTCACCGCCTGCAGGTCGAAGCACAACTGCTTGTGGCTGCGAAACAGCCCGGCGCTCGCCTTCAGCCGAGCGCCGACCGTGGCGAAGGTCAGCGGCCCCTGCAACAGCACCCGGCCGTCGGCATCGGCACTGATCGGCGGCTTGTCCACCGGCGGCGTCAAGACTTCAGGCTGCGGTTGCGGTCGGCGAGCTGCTTGAGCAACCCATCGATGCCGTCACGCTGGATGATGGCGGCGTACTCGGAACGGTAGGTCACCACCAGGCTCACGTTCTCGATGATGACGTCGTACACCTTCCACTCGCCACTGCGATTGGTCAGCAGGTAGTCGACGCTCACCTTCGGGCCGTTCGGGCGGATGATCTCCGTACGCACGGTGACCCGGTTCGCCCCTTCCGGCGCGTGCACGGGCAGGAAGTTCAGAACCTCGCTGTCGTACTGGCGCAACGCCGTGCCGTACGTGCGCAGCAACAGCTCCGAGAACTCCTCGACGAACTGCGCGCGCTGGGCCGGGGTGGCCTTGCGCCAGTTGGCGCCCAGCACCCATTGGGCGGTGCGCTCCCGGTCCAGGTGCGGAAACACCACCTCGCGCACCAGTCCGAACAGGACCTTGTCGTCCTGATAGCGCGCGGGGTCGGTGCGCAACTGTTCGAGGACCCGCTCGGCGGTGCCACGCACCACATCGACCGGCCCCGTCTGCGCGGAAGCGGGCGCCAGGGCACCGACCAGCAGCAGCCCCAGCACAGCCGCCATGAAACGCTTGATCATCGCTGCTCTCCTTACTCGCTGCCCTTGGCCGCCTGGCCGTACAGGAACTGTCCGATCAACTGTTCGATCACCAGTGCCGACTGGGTGATCTCGATCTCGTCACCGTCCGCCAGCACGTCCGGCGCGCCGCCGGGGTCGAGCCCGATGAACTGCTCGCCGATCAGGCCGGCGGTACGGACACTGGCCACCGTGTCCAGCGGAAGATTGTCGTGACGCGCGGTGATGGCCATCTTCACCACCGCCTTGAACTGCTCGTCATCGAACTCAATGGCCGATACGCGGCCCACGCGCACGCCGGCCACGGTCACCGGCGCCCGGACACGCAGGCTGCCGATATTGTCGAATCGGGCCACCACCGTGTAGGCATCGCCGTCACGGTACTCGGCCAGATTGCTGGCCCGCACCGACAGGAACGCCAGTGCCGCCAGCCCCAGGGCCACGAACAGCCCCACCCACAGTTCGACGGTACGTGATTGCATGAAAGCAAAATCTCCTCAGGGTTCGCCGAACATCAGCGCGGTGAGCAAAAAATCTGCGCCCAGCACCGCCAACGAAGCGGTTACCACGGTGCGTGTGGTGGCGCGCCCAACGCCCTCGGCGGTGGGCACGGCGTCGTAGCCCTCGAACACCGCGATCCAGGTCACCACGGCCCCGAACACCACACTCTTGATGACACCGTTCAGGATGTCATCGTAAAAATCGACGCCGCTTTCCATGTGCGACCAGTACGGCGCCGGGTCCAGCCCGAGCAGCTGCACGCCGACCAGATACCCGCCCAGAATGCCGACGGCACTGAACACCGCCGCCAGCAGGGGCACGCTGATGAACCCAGCCAGCCAGCGCGGCGCCAGCACCCGCCGGAACGGGTCGACCGCCATCATCTCCAGGGCCGACAGCTGCTCGGTGGCCTTCATGAGACCAATCTCGGCGGTCAGCGCCGACCCGGCGCGCCCGGCGAACAACAGCGCGCTGAGCACCGGCCCCAGCTCGCGCACCAGCGACAACGCCACAAGGATGCCCAGGCTGCTTTCCGAGCCGAAATCGACCAGCGTATTGTAGCCCTGCAGGCCAAGCACCATGCCCACGAACAGGCCGGACACCAGGATGATCACCAGCGACAGCACGCCGACGCTGAGCACCTGCTTGGCCAGGCGTCGTGGCGCCAGCACCTGCGCCGGCACAGCCGCCAGCAGGCGCGACAGAAACAGGCCGGCGCGCCCGAGGCGGGCCAGACTGTCCAGCGTACGGGCACCGAGCCCTTGCAAGGCAGCGTTCATCATGGGGCGTTGGCCAACAGATCGTCGCGGTACGCGACCGCCGGATAGTGGAAGTGCACCGGGCCATCGGCCTCGCCGCTGAGAAACTGGTGCACCATCGGCTCCTCGGAGGCCTGCAGGTTTTCCGGCACACCGTGACCGATGACCTTGCCCTGCGCGATCACGTAGGCGTAATCGGCAATCCGGCAGGTCTCCTCGATGTCGTGCGACACCACCAGGCTGGTCAGCCCCAGGGCCCGGTTCAGCGAGGAAATGAGCTGCGTCAGGATGCCCATCGAGATCGGGTCCTGACCGGTGAACGGCTCGTCGTACAGGATCAGCATGGGATCGAGGGCGATGGCACGTGCCAACGCCACGCGCCGCGCCATGCCGCCGGACAGCTCGCTGGCCGTCAGCTCGCGGGCGCCGCGCAGACCGACCGCCTGCAGCTTCATCAGCACCAGCGAACGCACCAGCGATTCGGGCAGGTCGGTGTGCTCGCGCACCGGATAGGCGACGTTGTCGAACACGTTGAGGTCGGTCAGCAGCGCGCCGCTCTGGAACAGCATGCCCATCTGCTTGCGCAGCGCGTAAAGGCCGTCGCGCGACAGGGTGGTCACTTCCTGCCCGGCCACCTTGATCGACCCCGCCTGCGGCCGCAGCACACCGCTGATCAGCTTCAGCAGCGTGGTCTTGCCGCAGCC
>DQBD01000120.1:14708-14876 GCA_003526065.1 Gammaproteobacteria bacterium
GTCTTGCCGGTGCCGCTGGGCCCCATCACGGCGGTCACCTTGCCGCGCGGAATGTCCATGTCCACACGATCGAAGATGGTCCGCCCACCGCGCCGGAACGTGAGGCCACGAATCTGGATCAGCGGGGCGTCATCGCCGGCGTCGACACTGTGATGAATGTTGTTCATG
>DQBD01000061.1 GCA_003526065.1 Gammaproteobacteria bacterium
GGGGGGGCACCGCGCCTGCGCCGCCCGCGGCCGCGCGCCCGGGGGCGCGGCGGGGGGGGCGCACGCGCCTGCACCGCCTCCGGCGGCAGGCGGGTGGCCAGCTGCTCGCGCACGGCCAGGTGCAGGCCCATGTGCAGGTAGGGATTGGTGCGCCCGTCGCTGCCGTCGAACTCCTGCGCCAGCGCGTCCGGCGACAGCACGAACGCCTGGTACTCCGGATGCAGGGCCAGCACGTCGGCAATGCGCTGCTGCTGAAGGTCCAGCGGCAACCCCTCGCAATGGCGCCGCCAGGCCTCGGCATAGGCACGGCGCAGGCTGTCGCGGTCCTGACCGAACATCAGGCGGCCTGCGGCTTGTCGGCGGCCGCCGCCACGGCAGCGGCCTTGTCCGGCCATTCGCACAGGTCGGCCAGGCGGCACGCGCCGCAGCGTGGCTTGCGCGCCATGCAGGTGTAGCGGCCGTGCAGGATCAGCCAGTGGTGCGCATCGTGCCGGAATTCGGCCGGCGTCACCTTCAGCAGCCGGTCCTCCACCTGCCGCACGGTCTTGCCCGGTGCCAGGCCGGTGCGATTGGCAACACGGAAGATATGCGTGTCGACGGCGATGGTCGGCTCGCCGAAGGCGGTGTTCAGCACCACGTTGGCGGTCTTGCGACCGACACCCGGCAGCGCCTCCAGTGCGGCGCGGTCGCGCGGCACCTGGCCGTCGTACTGTTCGACCAGCAGGCGGCAGGTCTTGATGATGTTCTGCGCCTTGCTGTTGAAAAGCCCGATGCGCCGCACGTGCGCCGTCACCCCTTCCACGCCCAGGGCCAGCATGGCCTGCGGCGTGTCGGCAGCGGCGAACAGGGTGGCGGTGGCCAGGTTCACGCTCTTGTCGGTGGCCTGCGCCGACAGGATGACGGCCACCAGCAGTTCGAACGGCGAACGGTAGTGCAGCTCGGTGGTCGGCGCCGGCATGGCCTCGCGCAGGCGCTCGAACAGGGCACGACGTTTGGTGGCGTTCATGCGCCGCGTGCCGCCAGCAGTTCACGGGCGCGGCGCAGCGCTTCCTGCACGTCCGACGACGGGCCGTCGTGCACCGGCGTCGGCGCGGGTACCGGCGGCACCCGGCGCCGCTGGCGAGCCTGATGACGGCGACGGTTGACGGCGGCGCGCCGGGCATGAACGGCGTCGCTGTCCGGGGGCTGCGGCAGCAGGTGAATGCAGTCGACCGGGCACGGCGCCACACACAGGGCGCAGCCGTTGCACTCGTCGGCGATCACCCCGTGCAGGCGTTTGCCGGCACCGACGATGGCATCCACCGGACAGGCCCGGATGCACTTGGTGCAGCCGATGCACACCTCGGGGTCGATCCACGCGCGCTGCGGCGGCGGCGCCGATCCGCAGGCCGGATCCAGTGCCTGCTCTGGGCGCCCCAGCACCGCCGCCAAAGCCGCCACGGTCCGCTCCCCTCCGGGCGGACAGCGGTTCAGGTCACAGGCACCCGCCGCCAGCGCCTGCGCGTACGGCCGGCAGGCGTCATAGCCGCAGCGCCCGCACTGGGTCTGCGGCAGCAGCGCGTCGAGGGTGTCGACCAGCGTGGTGGCCAGAGTGGTGGATGGATCCGACATGGCGGGCATTTTAACGCCGGCTGCTAGACTGCCCGGCGCTATCCACCACCCGCCACGCGCCCGATGACCGACCGCTTCCGCCCCGCCGCCCGCATGGCGGGCATCGCTCCGTTTCACGTCATGGAAGTGATGGGCCACGCCGCCGCCGCGGCGGCGGCCGGGCACGACGTGGTGCACATGGAAGTGGGCGAGCCGGACTTCGACACGGCCGAGCCCATCGTCGAGGCCGGCGTGCGGGCGCTGCGCGACGGACAAACGCATTACACGCTGGCGCTCGGCCTGCCGGCACTGCGCGAGGCGATCGCCGGCTTCTACGGCAGTCGCCACGCCATCGCCGTCGAGCCGCGCCAGGTGGTGGTAACCGTGGGCGCCTCCGGCGCGCTGCAACTGGCGCTGTGGGCACTGGTCGGCCCGGGCGACGAAGTGCTGCTGACCGATCCCGGCTATCCGTGCAACCGGCACTTCGTGCTGCTCGCCGGCGGCACGCCGGTGACGCTGCCAACCGGCCCGGAAAGCGGCTGGCAGCCGACCGCCGAACAGATCGAAGCCGCCCTCACGCCGCGCACGCGGGCGGTGCTGCTGGCCTCGCCGGCCAACCCCACCGGCGCCGTCATCAGCCGCGGCGAACTGACCCGTATCGCCGCCCTGCTGCGCGAGCGTGGGGTGGCGCTGATCGCCGACGAGATCTACCACGGCCTGGTCTACGAGGCCGACACCTGCTCCGCCCTGGCCTGCGATCCGCAGGCGCTGGTGGTCAACAGCTTTTCCAAGTACTTCGGCATGACCGGCTGGCGCCTGGGCTGGCTGGTGGTGCCGGACGCACTGCTGCGGCCGGTGGAAAAGCTGGCGCAGAACCTGTTCATCGCACCGCCCACCCCGGCGCAGTTCGCCGCCCTGGCCGCCTTCGAGCCGGACACGCTGAGCCTGCTCGACGAACGGCGCGACGCGTTTCGCACCCGCCGTGACCTGCTGCTGCCGGCACTGCGGGCGATGGGCTTCGACATCCCCGTCACCCCGCAGGGCGCGTTCTACATCTACGCCGGCTGCCGGCAGTTCGCCGATGACAGCTTCGACTTTTCACTGCGCCTGCTGCAGCAGACCGGCGTGGCGACCACCCCCGGCCTCGACTTCGGCAGCCACACCGCGCACAGCCACCTGCGCTTTGCCTACACCACCTCGCACGAACGTATCGCCGAGGCGATCGCCCGCCTGCAACGCGCGCTGGCTTGACTCTGCTCCACACACCGCACGGAACGCCACCGTCGGCGGGGCCGCCGATCGGTTAGCCCTTCAGGCCGGCGTCAGGCCCGCCATGTCGAGCATCAGCCACTTGCTGCCGGCGGATTCGAAACGCACTTCCACACGCGTGCGCTCGCCATCGCCGTCGAACTGCAGGATCGTGCCCTCGCCGAAGCGTGCGTGGCGCACGCGCTGGCCGAGGTTCAGCCCCTGCGGGCCGCTGGTCTGACGCATGCTCTGCGGCAGTCGCGTGCGGCTGACCGGCGCCGATGCCGCGCCCCATTCCCGGCGATATGGCTCGCGCACACCGGGCGCGAATGCGGGGCGCGAGACGTGCGCGCGCGGCCGCAGCTCGACGATCGCCTCGGCCGGAATCTCGCGCAGGAACTGCGACGGCGCGCTGATCTGCTCCACGCCATGCAGGCGGCGCAGCTCGGCATGGCTCATGTACAGCCGGCGGCGCGCGCGCGTAATGCCGACGTAGCACAGGCGCCGCTCTTCCTCGAGGTTGCCCTCGTCGGTCGCGCGCGCATGCGGGAACAAGCCGTTCTCCATGCCCACCATGAACACCACCGGAAACTCCAGGCCCTTGGCCGCGTGCAGAGTCATCAGCTGCACGCAGTCCTCGCCCGGGCCGGCCTGCTGCTCGCCGGCTTCGAGCGCGGCATGCGTCAGGAAGTTCGTCAGCGGGTCGAGCTCCGGCTGGCCTTCCGGCGCAGGCTCGATCGACAGCTCGAAGCTGCGCGTCGCCGAGATCAGTTCGTCGAGGTTCTCCAGGCGTGCTTCCGCCTGCTCGCCCTTCGCCTTCTCATAGTGGCCGGGCAGGCCGGAACGCTCGATCACGCGCTCCGTCGTCTTCGACAGCGAAGGATGCGCTCGCCTACCT
>DQBD01000147.1:0-4538 GCA_003526065.1 Gammaproteobacteria bacterium
CGGCGGCCCGGTCGCCGAGGCGATCGCGCTCGACATCGTTCACGAGGACGCCGACCTGCTGGTGGTGAGCAAGCCGGCCGGACTGGTGGTGCATCCGGGGGCCGGCAATCCGGCCGGCACGCTGATGAACGCGCTGCTGCATCACGACCCGGCGCTGGCACAGGTGCCGCGGGCCGGCATCGTGCACCGGCTGGACAAGGACACGACCGGGTTGCTGCTGGTGGCGCGCACGCTGCCGGCCCACAAGCACCTCGTGGAACAGCTGGCCGAGCGTGCCATCCATCGCGAGTACCTGGCGTTGGTGCAGGGGCCGCTGATTTCCGGCGGCACGGTGGATGACCCGATCGGCCGTCATCGGACGGACCGCACGCGGATGGCCATCGCTTCCGGCGGGCGCGAGGCGGTGACGCATTACCGCATCGCGCAACGCTTTGCCCGGCATACGCTGTTGCGTGTCTTGCTGGAGACCGGCCGCACGCACCAGATTCGCGTGCACCTGGCGAGCATCGGCCATGCGGTGGTCGGTGATCCCACCTATGGGCGTCTTCGCCTGCCGCAGGGGGCGAGCCCGCAGCTGGTCGCGGCACTGACTGGCTTTCGGCGTCAGGCGCTGCATGCGGGGCGGCTGGAGTTGAGCCATCCGCGGGATGGTCGATTGCTGGAGCTGGAAGCGCCGTTGCCGGCGGATTTTGCCGCCCTGCTGGCGGCGCTCGAGCACGACGCGCAGGCGGTCGATGCCTGAGCCGGGGGTGTTCGTTCCGGATTGGCCCTTGCCGCCGAATGTGCGGGCCGCCAGCACCACGCGGGCGGGTGGCTGCAGCCGGGCACCGTACGGCAGTTTCAACCTGGGCGACCATGTCGGCGACCGGCCGCAGGCGGTGGCGCGCAACCGGGATTTGTTGTGTGAGGCGCTGGCACTGGCGCGAGCGCCGGCCTGGCTGTCGCAGGTGCATGGCACCGAGGTGGCCGGTCCGTTGGCGCCGCCTGGCGTGGTGGCCGATGCCCGCTATGCGGACTGTCCCGGCGTGGTGTGTGCGGTGCTGACCGCCGATTGCCTGCCGCTGCTGCTGTGCAGCGACGACGGGCGCGAGGTGGCAGCCGTGCACTGTGGCTGGCGTGGCCTGGCCGGCGGCATTGTCGACAAGGCCCTGGCACGTTTTCGGGCGCCGGCGGCCGCGCTCAGCGCCTGGCTTGGGCCGGCCATCGGGCCGGCGGCATTCGAGGTCGGCGGTGAAGTGCGCGAGGCGTTTCTGTCCCTCGATCCGGGGGCGCGGGCATGTTTCATCGCCGGCCGGGACGATCGCTGGCTGGCCGATCTTGCGGGGCTGACGCGCCGGGCCCTGGCGGCGGGCGGGGTACGGCGTGTGTATGGCGGGGATGCCTGCACGGTTACCGAGGCGGAGCGTTACTTTTCGTACCGCCGCGATGGCATCACCGGCCGCATGGCGAGCCTGGTGTGGTGCACCGAGTGAGTGGGCGCGCCGGTCCGCGGCGCCATCCTGTTAGGCTGTAGGCATGAAGTGGATACGACGCCTGCTGGTCGCGTTGCTGGTGTTGGTCGCGGTGCTGGGCGCGACGGCCGTCCTGCTGCCGCGCCTGGTCGACAGCGACACGCTGCGCAGCATGCTGATCGTCGCCGCCCGCTCCCACACCGGTCGGGAGCTGACGGTGGACGGCGATATTCGTGTCGCCGTGTTGCCGCGCCCGGCGGTGGTGTTGCCGCGCCTGGCGCTGGCCGATGCGGACGGGTTCGGCCCGGAGCCGTTCGCGAGCCTGGACGGTGCGCGCGCCAATCTGCGGCTGTGGCCGCTGCTGCGCGGGCGCCTGCAGGTGGCCAGCGTGGAGGTCGAGCGTCCCCAACTGCGCCTCACCGTGGATGCGGCCGGTCGCAGTAACTGGGGGGACTTGCTGCCGGAACCACAGGCCGAGGCCACGCCGGCACCGGCGTCCAGCGAGCCCGGCATTGCCGCCAGTCTGGCTGGCCGGGTGGGTATCGGGCGCATGCGGGTCAACGGCGGCGACCTGTTGTGGACCGATCGACGCAGCGGCCGCTGGGCGCGCGTTCGGGATCTGGACGTGGCGATCTCCGGCCTGGACCCAGGTCGCCCGATACCGCTGACGGCGTCCGCCACGCTGGAGACGGGCGATCCGGTGCGCAGTGTCCAGCTGGACCTTGAAACCGACGTGCAATGGTCCGGCGAGGCGCTGTGGCACGCACGCGCGCTGAAGCTGGATGCCATTGTTGCCGGCGCCCCCTTGCGTGGGCAGCTGCCATTTCGACTGACCGGTGAGGCCAGCTTCGATCCGGCGCAGTCGCGGTTGGCCCTGCAGGATCTGACGCTGGCAGGCGACCCGTTAAGCCTTGCCGGTGATTTGACGGTGGCGCAGGCGGGCGATGGCCCGGTGGTCGGTGCCCAGCTGCGCATGCAGCGGCTCGATGTCCGGGCGCTGGCGCAGCAAATGGGCGTGGAGCTGGCCACCGCGGATGCTGAGGTGCTGCGCCAGATCAGTGGCAGCCTCGAACTCAGGGCGGATGCCGGTCAGGTCAATCTGGCACGGATGGAATTGGCGGTTGATGGTAGCCAGTGGCGTGGTTCGGCGCGTGTGCGAGATTTCGCGCAACCGGCGATCCGGTTCGAGCTCGAGGGTGACGGCCTCGACCTCGATCGTTACCTGCCGCCGACGCCCGCGTCCGGGTCTGCGAAGCCCGGTGAGGCGTCCGAGCTTGCCGCGTCGGACGTCGCGGTCGCGGCGTCGCCGGCCGATGTCCTGCGCCGGGCGGCTCGGCACGACGTCCAGGGTACGGTCACGGTGGGGTCCCTGAAGTTGCGCGGGATCGCCACTCAGAATCTCTCGCTGCAGGTGCGCAGTGGCCGGGGGCGGCTCGCACTCGAGCCGGTCAGCACGGCGTTGTACGGTGGAGCCCTGGAGGCCAGCGCGCGCGTCGACGCCAGCGGCCGGGGTGACCCGCGACTGCGTCTGAAACTGTCGGCCACCGACGTGTCGATTGCGCCGCTGCTGCTCGCCCTGGCTGACCAGGATGTCTTGCAGGGCCGCTTCACCGCAGGGGTCGAGGTCAGCGGCATCGCGGCTACCGGCGACGCGCTGCTGCGCAGCCTGAACGGCACCGCGCGGCTGAACGGAACCGATGGCGTGCTCAAGGGCATCAACCCGGATCGCAGCATCTGTCAGGCGCGGGCGGCCATCGACGCCGCCCGGGGGCGGGAGGTGGAGCCGTGCGACCCCAGTCCCGATGCGCGGTTCTCGGTGCTGCGCATGAGTGGCCCGATCAAGGCGGGTGTGTGGCGCAGCGAAGATCTGATGGTTGAGCAGGTGCGTTTTCGGCCCGACCGGTTCTACCGCATCACCGGCACCGGCACGCTCGACCTGGTCAGCACGGAAATCGACTATCGGCTCAGGGCGGCGTCGGTGCGTCGCGGCGCCGACGGGGCGTCCCAGGAAGACGTCCGCGAGGCGCCTGTGCCGCTGCGCGTGCGCGGCCGGCCCGGTGCGTTCACGGTGCAGCCGGAGCTGAAGGACGTGCTGCGGGATGAAGCGCTGCGGCGCCTGCAGGAAAAGCTGGAGTCGACGCCAGATGGCGACGACGAGGAGGCGCCGGCCAAGCAATTGCTGCGCGGGCTGTTCGGGCGCTGACGCCCCGACCTTGCCGGCCCGGAGAGCGGCTGGCTAGAATGCCGGCAACCGCGGGTGTAGTTCAATGGTAGAACGGGAGCTTCCCAAGCTCTTAGTGAGGGTTCGATTCCCTTCACCCGCTCCAGTTTCGACGGCTGAACCACGCCCTCCGGGTCGTGGCGCGGTCGTCGTGTCGGCGTTACCCGTTGACGCAGCGCGCGATGGCCAAGATAATGCGCGGCTATTTCCCTGGAGGGGTTCCCGAGCGGTCAAAGGGATCAGACTGTAAATCTGACGGCTCAGCCTTCGGAGGTTCGAATCCTCCCCCCTCCACCATTTGGATCATCCCGTCAATCGTTGCGGGTGCGGCGGTTTTCGGTGCCGGTCGGGTGCCGGTCGCGGGTGTAGTTCAATGGTAGAACTTCAGCCTTCCAAGCTGATAGCGTGGGTTCGATTCCCATCACCCGCTCCATTTTCAGAATCGGGGACGGATGCGCTCACGTAGCTCAGTCGGTAGAGCACTTCCTTGGTAAGGAAGAGGTCGCTGGTTCGATTCCAGTCGTGAGCACCAGATTTTTGTTTCTGTTGGGCGCCGCAGGGGCGGCATCAGTCAGTACTGCAGAGGTAGGGCATGTCCAAGGCCAAATTTGAGCGAACGAAGCCGCACGTAAACGTGGGTACGATTGGTCACGTGGACCATGGGAAGACGACGCTGACGGCGGCGCTGACCAAGATTGGTGCGGAGCGTTTTGGCGGCGAGTTCCGGGCCTACGACCAGATTGACAATGCGCCGGAAGAGCGTGCGCGCGGCATCACGATTGCGACGGCGCACGTGGAGTACGAGTCGCCGTCGCGGCACTACGCGCACGTGGACTGCCCTGGGCATGCCGACTACGTGAAGAACA
>DQBD01000147.1:4814-5421 GCA_003526065.1 Gammaproteobacteria bacterium
GCGAGCACATTCTGCTGGCCCGCCAGGTGGGCGTGCCGTACATCGTCGTGTTCCTGAACAAGGCCGACATGGTGGACGACCCGGAGCTGCTCGAGCTGGTCGAGATGGAAGTGCGCGAGCTGCTGAGCCAGTACGGCTTCCCGGGCGACGACACGCCGATCATCACCGGCAGCGCGCTGAAGGCGGTCGAGGGTGACGACAGCGACATCGGTGTGCCGGCGGTGCTGAAGCTGGTGGAGGCGCTGGACAGCTACATTCCGGAGCCCGAGCGTGCCGTGGACGGCGCGTTCCTGATGCCGGTGGAAGACGTGTTCTCGATTTCCGGTCGCGGCACGGTGGTGACCGGCCGTGTCGAGCGCGGCATCGTGAAGGTGGGCGACGAGATCGAGATCGTCGGCATGCGTGCGACGCAGAAGACCACCTGCACCGGTGTGGAGATGTTCCGCAAGCTGCTGGACCAGGGTCAGGCGGGCGACAACGTGGGCGTGCTGCTGCGCGGCACCAAGCGTGACGAGGTCGAGCGTGGTCAGGTGCTGTGCAAGCCCGGCTCGATCAACCCGCACACCAAGTTCGAGGCCGAGGTGTACGTCCTGTCGAAGGAAGAGGG
>DQBD01000180.1:0-3706 GCA_003526065.1 Gammaproteobacteria bacterium
GTCGGCTACGAGGAGGGCGGTCAGCTCACCGAGCGGGTGCGCCGGCGCCCGTACAGCGTGATCCTGCTCGACGAGATCGAGAAGGCGCACCGGGACGTGTTCAACGTGCTCCTGCAGGTGCTCGATGACGGGCGGCTCACGGACGGCCACGGTCGCACGGTGGATTTTCGAAACACCATCGTGGTGATGACCTCGAACCTGGGGTCGGACCGCATCCAGGAGATGGCCGGCCAGCCGTACGACGCCATCAAGGCGGCGGTGATGGACGTGCTGCGCCACCAGTTCCGGCCGGAGTTCATCAACCGCATCGACGAGACAGTGGTGTTCCACGCGCTCGGGCGCGAGCACCTGCGCCGGATCGTCGACATCCAGGTGGACGCACTGCGCGCGCGGCTGGCCGAGCGCGAGATGCGCATCACCTTCGACGACGCGGCGCTCGACTGGCTGGCCAACGTCGGTTTCGATCCGGTGTACGGCGCCCGGCCGCTGAAGCGCGCCATTCAGCAGCACGTGGAAAACGCCCTGGCGCGCGACATCCTGGCCGGCAACGTGGGCGACGGGGACACCATCGAGGTGGCCGTCGGCGGCGACGGGCTCGCCTTCGGGCGCGCGGCGGCGTGACGCTGGGCAGTGCGTCACCGGTCGCTGTTGACTGTCGCGGTGGCCTGCTAAGCTGGGTCGGCCGCCAGTCCTGGGTGCGCAGGCGTTGCCTGATGGAGGCGGCGTGCAGGGTTACCTAAAACCAAGGAGTCCGAACATGACCAACAAACCGCTGATCGTTCTGTCTGCCGTTGCCTGTCTTGCGTTGGCCGGTTGTGGCGAGCAGGGGCCTGCCGAGGAGGCTGGCGAGAAGATCGACAACGCCGTCGAGCAGGCGGGCGAGATGATGGAAGATGCGGATCAGCAGGGCCCAGCCGAAGAAGCCGGTGAACAGGCCGACGAGGCCATGGATGCGGTTCAGGAGCAGGCGAGCGAAACCGCCGAGCAGGTCGAGGACGCCGTCGAAGACGCCGGCCAGCAGGGGCCGATGGAGAAGTTCGGCGAGAAGATCGACGAGGCCGTCGACAGTGCCGCTGACGCAGTGAAGGACGCCACGGGCTCGTCTGACGCACCGGCCGAGTGAGGTCCTGACCGTCGGGCATGGCGGCGCCGGCCGCCATGCCCTTCCTCAGGCGGGGTCGAACGCCAGCGGTCCGGCCCAGATCGCCAGTGCCAGGCAGCCGTGGTCGCTGACTACCGCGTGCCGGCTGCCGGGTGGGCTGACCAGCAGCGTGCCCGCCGGGTAGCGTCCGTTGGCGTCGCGTTGTTCGCCGTCGAGCACCAGAATGTGTTCGTAGTCGGTGTGGCGGTGCGCGGGCACTGAGGCCCCGGGCGCGTAGCGCAACAGCGCGGCGGCCGGGCCGCTGCCCGGGCGACCGTACAGGGCGTGAAATTCCACGCCGGGCCGCAGTGGCTCCCACTGCAGGCGTTCGGGGGTTGCGGCGCGCTGCAACAGCGCGCCGAAGACCTGGGCCCGCGCGGTCATGCCGTCACCGCCGCCAGCAGGGCGGCCGATTCCGCCACGGCGCCGAACACGCCGCCCTGCATGGTCACCATCTTCAGCGCCGCCAGATGATTGCCGTGATCCGTGGCGCCGCAGCAGTCGGACAGGATCAGACATTCGAAGCCGCGGTCGTTGGCTTCGCGCAGCGTGGTGTGCACGCACACGTCGGTGGTGATGCCGGTCAGCACCAGGTTGCGGATGGCGCGCGTGTGCAGCAGCAGTTCCAGGTCGGTGGCGCAAAAACTGCCCTTGCCCGGCTTGTCGATGATCGGTTCGCCGGGCATCGGCGCGAGCTCGGGGATGATTTCCCAGCCCGGCTCGCCGCGCACCAGGATGCGTCCGCACGGGCCATCGTCACCGATGCCGGCGCCGATGCGCTGGGAGCGCCAGCGCTTGTTGGCGGGCAGGTCGGCCAGGTCCGGGCGGTGGCCTTCGCGGGTGTGGAAGACGTGATAGCCGCGGTCGCGAAAGGCCGACAGCACGGTGCGGATCGGTGCGATGGGGGCGCGGGTCAGGGCCAGGTCGTAACCCATCTGGTCGACATAGCCACCCATGCCGCAGAAGTCGGTCTGCATGTCGATGATCACCAGCGCGGTGTTGTCCGGCCTGAGGTCGCCGTCGTAGGGCCAGGGATAGGGGTTGGCGTCGATGTGCAGGGGGTTCATGGCATCCTCCGTTGCGGTCGCGCGTCCGGGTCAGGGGCCGGCGGGCGTGGTGATTGGGCAAAGCAACTTTTGCGCCCGGTCGTCATGGTCAATGGCCGTCCGCCATGTGGCGCCCGAGTTCGGCGCGATCGCAGGCGCCGGTGTCTGTTTCATGGACGATGCGTCCGCCGCGGATCACCAGCAGGCGGTCGGCGAGCGTCAGCAGTTCGTCGAGGTCGTCGCTTGCCACCAGCACCGCGGCGCCGGCATTGCGGGCCTCGATGAGCCGGGCGTGGATGTCCGCGACAGCGCGAAAATCGAGCCCGAACGTCGGGTTGGCGACGATCAGCACGTTGACCGGCTCGGACAGCTCGCGCGCCAGCACGGCGCGCTGTACGTTGCCACCGGACAGGGTGGCGATCGGCCGCAGCGGATCGGGCGGGCGGACGTCAAAGGCCGCGATGCGCCGCCGGGCCTGGGCGCGAATGGCAGCAAAGGACACCCGGCCGCCGGCGCGCCGGATCGGCGGTCGATCGAAATTGCGCAGCGCGAGGTTGTCGGCGACCGAGAGCGGCCCGACGCAGCCCTTGTGCAGGGGCTCTTCGGGCAGCGCGAACACCCGGTGGCGGTGCATCTGTGTCCGCGCGGCGTGGAAGGGCATCCCGTCCACGCGGATGGTGCCGCCGACGGCGACGCGTTGGCCGCACAGGGCCTCGATCAGTTCCTTCTGGCCGTTGCCGGCGATGCCGGCCAGTCCCACCAGTTCGCCACTGCGTACCGCCAGGGACAGCGCGCGCACCCGTGCCAGGCCGCGGTCGTCGTGCACGGTCAGGCGGTCCACCACCAGGCGCGGGGCATCGCCCCCGGCCGGCCGCGGCGCCCGATCGAGCGGGCGGGTGACGGCCGGTGACGCGCTCTCGCCCATGATCCACTGTGCCAGCCGCTGCGCCGACACCTGTTCCACTGGCGCCCCGGCGACGCGCCGGCCCCGGCGCAGCACCGTCACCGCGTC
This sequence comes from Gammaproteobacteria bacterium, assembly GCA_003526065.1. The sequence continues at coordinate 3,200 of DQBD01000180.1, forward strand.
GGCGTAGTCGAGGACTTCGCTGAACTTGTGGGTGATCAGCAGCACGCTGATGTCGCCGGCGTGAGCCATGCCGCGCAGCAGGCCCAGCACTTCGCCGGCCTCCTGCACGGTCAGGACCGAAGTCGGCTCGTCCAGAATGAGCAGCCGGTTGCGCAGGTACAGTTGCTTGAGGATTTCGAGTTTCTGCTTCTCGCCGGCGCCGAGGCTGGCGACCGGTGCCTCCAGCGGCACCCGGAACGGCGCCCGGGCCATGAAATCGGCCAGCTCGGTCTGCACCTGCCGCCAGCGGATGCGCAGCGGCAGGCGCCCGCGGGCGAGCAGCAGGTTCTCGGCGACGGTCAGCCCCGGGGCCACCGTGAAATGCTGATACACCATGCCGATGCCGAGTCGTTGCGCGGCGCGCGGGTCGGGGATCTCGACCTCGCGCTGGTCCAGCAGCAGCTGGCCCTGATCGAGTGGCTGATAGCCGATCAACCCCTTGACCAGGGTGCTCTTGCCGGCGCCGTT
>DQBD01000180.1:3996-4124 GCA_003526065.1 Gammaproteobacteria bacterium
TCGCCCAGCAGGGCATGTACCGTGCCCGGTGCAACGCGCAGCGAGACGTCGTCGAGGGCGCGGAAGGCGCCGAACGACTTACCGGCGCCGATCACCTCGAGCGCCATGGCGTGGGCCGTTGGTCGGGG
>DQBD01000180.1:4456-4591 GCA_003526065.1 Gammaproteobacteria bacterium
GCGATGGGGGCGGGCGCTGGCGATCAGAATGGCCAGGGTCAGCGCGTAGGGAGCGGCGTTGAACAGGTGATAGCCGGCCGAGTAGCCGATCGCTTGCAGGGCCGGTCCCAGCGCGCCGGTGGCGCCGAACAGCAT
>DQBD01000180.1:4906-5117 GCA_003526065.1 Gammaproteobacteria bacterium
AAGATCACCAGCGCCACCGCCATGATGCCCTGACCGCTCGACAGGCCTTCGCTCCACGAGCCGGGGTACACCAGGGACAGGTAGGCCCCGCCGATGCCGGCGCAGGCGCCGCCGGCGGCGGTGGCGAGGACGCGGACCTGGCGCACGGGACAGGCCAGGGCGCGGGCGGTGCCCTCGTGATCGCCGACCAGACGCAGCGCGAGGCCTATGC
>DQBD01000278.1 GCA_003526065.1 Gammaproteobacteria bacterium
CCGGCGTGCGCAGCGTGATCTCGAGCACGCGGATGCCGCCGGCGAGCAGGGCGCGCGCCAGCGGCACGGCTTTGTCGCGCTCGTCGATCACCAGCACCGGCATGACCGGTCCCAGGCGCAGGATGTCCAGCAGCGTCATGCCGTGACCTCCGTCGCCGTGGGGAGGGATACCAGCGGCGGTGGCACGGCGGCGATGAAGCCACCGCCCTGTTCGGCGCCAACCGCCATCTGACGGGCGAAACCGAACAGATCGCGGCCGCAGCCCCAGCGGGCGCCATCGAGATCGATCATCGCCGGAACGCGTTGCGCCCAGTCCTGTTCGGGCACCAGCGCCATCAACTCACTGCGCTCGGCATCCAGGCGCAGGACATCGCCATCCCGCACCCGCGCCAGCGGGCCGCCGTTGAGGCACTCCGGGGTGACGTGGATGGCGGCCGGGACCTTGCCCGAAGCGCCCGACATGCGCCCGTCGGTGACCAGTGCCACCTTGAATCCCCGGTCCTGCAGCACGCCGAGCACAGGCGTCAGCCGGTGCAGCTCCGGCATGCCGTTGGCGCGCGGGCCCTGGAAGCGCACCACGGCCACCAGGTCGCGTTCCAGTTCGCCGTTTCGGAAGGCAGCGTGCAGCGCCTCCTGGCTGTCGAATACCCGTGCCGGTGCCTCGATGACCCGGTGCTCGGGCTTGACGGCCGAGACCTTGACGATGGCGCGCCCGAGGTTGCCGTTCAGCACGCGCAGGCCGCCGTCTGCGCTGAACGGCTGCGCCAGCGGCCGCACGATGGTGTCATCGCCGCTGACCGCCGGCGCCGGCTGCCAGTCGAGCCGGCCGGCGTCCAGCGTCGGTTCGCGTGTGTAATCGGCCAGACCGCCATGGGAGACGGTGCGCACGTCGGTGTGCAGGAGTCCGCCGGCCAGCAGTTCGCGGATCACGAAACCGGTGCCGCCGGCGGCCTGGAAGTGATTCACGTCGGCGCTGCCGTTGGGATACACGCGCGCCAGCAGCGGCACCACCGCCGACAGCGTCGCCAGATCGTCCCAGTCGATGAGCATGCCGGCGGCGGCTGCGATGGCCGGCACGTGCAGGGCGTGGTTGGTGGAGCCGCCGGTGGCCAGCAGGCCCACCGTGGCGTTGACGATGGCCCGCTCGTCGACGACCTCGCCCAACGGCGCCTGGTGCTCGTCCCGCGCCAGGCCGACCACCAGGCGGGCGGCCTCGGCCGTCAGCGCGTCGCGCAGCGGTGTGCCGGGATTGACGAAGGCGGTGCCGGGCACGTGCAGGCCCATCAGCTCCATCAGCATCTGGTTGGTGTTGGCGGTGCCGTAGAAGGTGCAGGTGCCGGGCGCGTGGTAGGCGCGCGACTCGGCCTCGAGCAAGGCGGCGTTGTCGAGCTTGCCCTCGGCGTGGAGCTGGCGGATCTTGGCCTTCTCCGCGTTAGACAGGCCCGATGGCATGGGGCCGGCCGGAACGAACACCGCCGGCAGGTGGCCGAACGCCAGCGCGCCGATCAGCAGGCCCGGCACGATCTTGTCGCACACACCCAGCAGCAGCATGCCGTCGAAGGCGTTGTGCGACAGTGCCACGCCGGTGGCCAGGGCAATGGTGTCGCGCGAGAACAGCGACAGGTCCATGCCCGCCTCACCCTGCGTCACGCCATCGCACATGGCCGGAACGCCGCCGGCGAACTGCGCCACCGCGCCCAGGTCGGCGGCGGTCTGCTTGAGAATGGCGGGATACGTTTCGAGCGGCTGGTGCGCTGACAGCATGTCGTTATAGGCCGACACGATGGCAATGTTGACCGCCCGTCCGCCGGTGAGCGTGCGCTTGTCATCGGGGCCGCTGGCGGCGCAGGCGTGTGCCAGGTTGGCGCATGGCAGGCGCATGCGCACCGGGCCGGCCTGTCGCGCCCGTGTGATGCGGGCAAGGTACGCTTGGCGGGTTGGTTGGCTGCGGCGACGGATCCGTTCGGTGACCGCCTCGACGACCGGGTGGATGGTCATGTGCAATCTCCTGTGCAGTTTCGCGCGGCGCCGTGGGGTGGCCGATGAGCGGCTTGGCATGAAAGCAGCAATCGCGATGCCAGAACATCGGACCTGCCTGCGGGCCACGGAGTGTAATGAATGAGTGTATTGAGCAATTTTGATCTGATCTTTTTCGGCGCGACCGGTGACCTGGCCCTGCGCAAGTTGTTGCCGGCGTTGTACTTCGCGTATCGCGATGGCAAGCAGCCGGCGGGCTGGCGCATCCTGGGACTGGCGCGTCGTGACCTGACGCGCGACGACTACCTGTCGCTGCTGGGCGATGCCTGCCGGCATCACATTCCCGCTGCCGATTTTGACGACAAAGCCTGGAATGCGTTCTGCGAGCACGTTGATTACCTGTCGGTGGACGGCACCGACCCGGCCGGCTTTGCCGCGCTGAAGGACTGGTTCGCGCAGTCCGGCGAGCGCGTGCGGGTGTTCTACCTGTCCACCGCGGCGCGCCTGTTCGGGCCCATTTGCGAGGGCCTGGCCCAGCACGGGCTGGTCACGCCGCAGACCCGGGTGGTGCTGGAGAAGCCGCTCGGCCATGACTGCGCCAGCGCCGAGGCGATCAACGAGGCGGTCGGGAGTATCTTCGCCGAACGGCAGATCTTCCGCATCGACCATTACCTGGGCAAGGAAACGGTGCAGAACCTGCTGGCGCTGCGCTTCGGCAATTCGATTTTCGAGCCGCTGTGGAACCGCGGCTCGGTGCGTGACGTGCAGATCACCATTTCCGAGCAGGTCGGGGTGGAGGAGCGCGGCGAGTACTACGACCCGTCCGGCGCCCTGCGCGACATGGTGCAAAGCCACATGCTGCAGCTGCTGTGCATTCTGGCCATGGAGCCGCCGACCAACATCGACGCCGACGCCGTGCGCGACGAGAAGCTCAAGGTGCTGCGCGCGCTGCGGCCGATCACCGCCGCCAACATCAAGGAAAAGACCGTGCGTGGCCAGTACCGCGCCGGGGCCGTGGCCGGCAAGCCGGTGCCGGGCTATCTGGAAGAGGCGGACATTCCCCCGGACAGCCAGACCGAGACCTATGTCGCCATCAAGGCGGAAATCGACAACTGGCGCTGGTCCGGTGTGCCGTTCTTCCTGCGTACCGGCAAGCGCCTGCCCGAGCGCATGGCCGAGATCGTGGTCAATTTTCGCCAGGTGCCGCACGCCATCCTGCCGCCGTCCACCAACTCGGCCGAACCGAACCGCCTGGTCATCCGCCTGCAGCCGGACGAGGGCGTGAAGCTGTTCCTGCTGGTCAAGGTGCCGGGGGAGGGCATGCGCGTGAAGCCGGTGGCGCTCGACCTGGACTTTGCCGAGACCTTCAAGCACCGCCAGTGGGAGGCCTACGAACGCCTGCTGCGCGAAGTGATCCAGGGCAACCTGACGCTGTTCATGCGTCGCGACGAACTGGCCGCTGCCTGGCGCTGGGTGGACCCGATTCTCGAAGGCTGGCGGGCAATGGATGAGCCGCCCAAGCCCTACACCGCAGGTACCTGGGGGCCGGCGGCGGCCAGCGCCCTGATCCTGCGCGACGGCCTGGCCTGGCGCGAGGAGACCTGAGCATGGCGGTGCGCGAGCACGCCTTCGTGTCGGCGCAGGAGGCTGTCCGGGCACTGGCCACGGCAGTGGCCGCGCAGCTCGACACGGCCCTGAAGGCCCGCCCGCGGGCCAGTCTGGTGGTGTCCGGCGGACGCAGCCCGATAGGCTTCTTCCATGCTCTGCGCGAGATGCCGCTCGACTGGGCGCGCGTGCGGGTTTCCCTGGCCGACGAGCGCTGGCTGCCGCCGCAGCACCCGGACAGCAACGCCCATCTGGTCGCCGAGCATCTCCTGCAGGGCGCCGCGGCGGCGGCGCAGTTCGTGCCGCTGTGGAATGGGGCACCGAGCCCGGCGCCGGCCATCGCCGAGCGACAGCAGGCCCTCGGCGTGTTGCCGCGGCCGTTCGATGCCGTCGTGCTCGGCATGGGCGAGGACGGGCATACCGCCTCGCTGTTTCCGGGCGCGGCCGGGGTCGAGGCGGCACTCGATCCGGCCGGCACCGACACCCTGGTGGCCATCGACCCGCCGGATGCGCCATACCCACGCCTGAGCCTTACGCTGGCGGCCTTGCTCGACAGCCGGCAGATCTATTTGCCGCTGAATGGGGCGCGCAAGCAGGCGGTCTATCGGCAGGCGCGGGGCGAGTGTGAGCCTATGCGCCTGCCGGTCGCCGCTGTCGTGTGCCAAGCAAAGGTGCCAGTCAGCGTGTTTCTGGCACCCTGAGCCCGCGCCTGGGCGCTGGGGCTGGCACAGGC
>DQBD01000032.1 GCA_003526065.1 Gammaproteobacteria bacterium
TCGAGCTTGGCTCGCGGATCGAAGACGGCAGGAGCGTGCCGATCGAGGCGCCGGAAACTGCGCTGGCGAAACTCGAGGAAAGCTACGTTCCGCAGGAACGGCATCGCTATCTGGAGGCTCATCCGGGGGTCGACGAGACCTTTGCCATCAAGGTCCGGGCGCCCAAGGGTAGTCAGCTGGTGGTGCTCGAGTCGACCGCGCGCGCCGAGGATGGGCCGGCGTATCGACTGATCCAGCAACGGGTAGTGCAGGCACTGGTGGCCGATCACGCCCGCGTGTTCGAGGACCAACGCAGAGAAGTCGCCTTGGAAAAGAAAGGGGCGGAGCGCGATCTGCAGACGCTGGTCGATCGGGAATCGGTACTGAAGGCGCGCATCGAGCGTCTCAAGGGCACGGCGCAACTGCTCGAACAGCAAATCGCCGACACCCGGGGGCTGATCGAAGATGCCACCGCGAACCGCAGCCGGGCCGTGGCGGAGGCCCGCGATGAGGCACGTGCCATGACCCTTCTGATGCTGGACAACGAGGTTCGGGAAAACCGAAAGCGCCTTGCCGACCTTCAGCAGCAGCTGCAGATCGGGCTGGCCGACGAGCGCGACACCCTGCAAAGCGCGTTACAGGAGAATCAGCGCAACCAGGTGCTGCAGCAGGCCGAGGTGCAGCGACTCGACCAGCAACTGAAGAACCTCAAGCAAACCCGGGCGGTGGTGCTGGGAATGAAGTCGCTGAAGCCGGTTGGGATTTCCCGCAGCCTGATCGTCGTGCTCGGCGTCGTGCTCGGCGTCCTGATGGCTTTGTTGGTGCCGCTGGTGCTTGAGTTCTTCGGGCGCGTTCGGGGCGGTCTGGACTCGGTGTCGCCCGGCGATGAGATTACTGGCCCCCTTAGCTGAGGTGTTCGCTGCAGTCGCAGCGATCGGTACCTCGCCGTCGGCACGTCGAGCGCAAATCGCAGTTCTAGGGCTACTGCCTTCGGCCGGCTGCCTGCGGCTCAGCCTGTCTCATGAAGGTGTGGTTCTGGCGCTGTCGGCTTGGCGTCTTTCGGATCGGTTTGAGCGATGAATGCCACAGTGTCACGGGGCGGTTTGTTGAGACAGCACGCCAGTGCGGTGTCTTTCGTGGCGCGGGGTCTCGACGCGAGCGCTGTCGTGTTGGCCGGGTGGGTCGCTGCGGCCACTCGACTGGGAACCTGGGCGCCACCGGAACGCTACCAAGTCGCCCTGTTGCTCGGCGCCTTGCTGACACTGGTGGTGTTCCCGGTGTTCGGTGTGTACCAGTCATGGCGTGGCCAGCGTATGCGCGCGCAGATTCGGGCCATGGCCGTGGCGTGGTTCATCGTGGCTGTGATGCTCGCCACGTTGGGCACACTCACCAAAACAGGCGCCTATTTTTCCCGGCAATGGATGGCGTTGTGGTTTTGCTTTGGCGCGGTCGGCTTGTTGGCATTCCGCGCCGCGTTGCTGATGGTGCTTCGGCACATGCGCAGTCTGGGATGGAACTACCGGCGCATCATCATTGTCGGTGGTGGCCAGCTGGCCCGTCAGACCGCGCTGCGTCTGACCGATGCGTCGTGGACGGGCCTGGAGGTTGCAGCGTTCTTTTCTGACCTGGCGGCGCCGGACGGCTCCGATGGCGATCCACCGACATTGCCGATGGCGGAATTGGCGGCGTATGTCGACGCGCGGCCGGTGGACGAGGTCTGGTTCGCTTTGTCCGGCGGCACCAATCAGCGCGTCAGAGACATCCTGCGGGAGTTGCGGCACTGCACCGCCGCGATACGTTATGTCCCGGACATTCAGGAGTTTCGCTTGTTGAACCCGGCCCTCAACGAAGTGGCCGGAATGCCGGTGCTGGACCTGAACATGTCGCCGATGCGCGGTGTCAGCCGCTGTATCAAGGCGACCGAGGACATCGTGCTGGCGTCGGTGATCCTGCTGTTGGCGAGCCCCCTGATGCTTGCCATTGCCGTGGGGGTCAAGTGCAGCTCACCCGGCCCCGTGATCTTCAAGCAGCGGCGTCACGGCTGGAACGGACAGCCGATCAAGGTCTACAAGTTTCGCACCATGGTGCAGCACACCGAGCACCCGGGCACGGTGACCCAGGCGCGGTGCGATGACCCGCGTGTCACCCGCTTCGGGGCGCTGCTGCGTCGCACGAGCCTCGATGAGTTGCCGCAGTTCATCAATGTGCTGCAGGGGCGAATGTCCATCGTCGGTCCGCGTCCGCATGCCATCGCCCACAACGAGGAGTACCGGGACCTCATCGACGAGTACATGCAGCGCCACAAGGTCAAGCCCGGCATCACCGGCTGGGCGCAGGTCAATGGCTGGCGGGGCGAGACCGATTGCGTCGAGAAAATGAAAAGGCGTGTCGAACTCGACCTGTACTACATCGAGCACTGGTCTTTATGGTTCGACCTGAAGATCATCGCCATGACGCCCTTTCGCGGGCTGGTGCACAAGAACGCCTACTGAGCGCCGGGGCGGCGGTTCCGGCCCGTCACTCGTGATAGCTGTAGGCCCGGTAGCCGGCGGCATCGACCAGACGGTCGCGTTCCGCAAGCCGTAGGTCTGCGGTCACCATTTCCTGCACCAGCGCCTCGAACGTCGTCTTCGGCTCCCAGCCCAACTGTTCGCGTGCCTTGGTCGGGTCGCCGAGCAGGGTTTCCACTTCCGTTGGCCGGAAGTAGCGTGGGTCCACGGCGACGATGCACCGGCCGCTGGCGGTGTCGATGCCCTGTTCGTCGATGCCCTCGCCCTGCCAGTGGATGTTCATGTCCAGGTGGGCCGCCGCCTGGTTGACAAAGTCTCTCACCGAGTACTGCCGCCCGGTGGCAATGACGTAGTCTTCGGGGTGGTCCTGTTGCAGCATCAGCCACTGCGCCTCGACATAGTCACGCGCGTGGCCCCAGTCGCGCAGGGCGTCGAGGTTGCCCAGATACAGGCGTTCCTGGAGCCCGAGCTTGATGCGTGCCAGCGCCCGCGTGATCTTGCGGGTGACGAAGG